>JALYHR010000053.1 GCA_030776465.1 Pseudomonadota bacterium | reverse complement strand
GTTAAGAGCCCACCCCTAACCCCTCCCGCAAGCGGGAGGGGAATTGGCAGATGCCCCTCGCCCAAGCGGGAGGGGAAATAGTCCGATCAGGCCGCTACGGGCGTCTCGGCTTCGCTTTCATCGCTCTTCAGCGCGGAAGGAGCCACGATCGTCGCAATGGTGAAATCGCGATCGGTAATCGCGCTGACCACGCCATCGGGCAGCTTGACATGGCTGATGTGGATCGCGGCGCCGATTTCCAGCCCGGTGACATCGATCTGGATGTCGTCGGGGATGCTTTCGGACTCGCAGACCAGTTCCAGTTCGTGGCGCACGATGTTGAGCACACCGCCGCGCTTCAGGCCCGGCGATGCAGTTTCATTGATGAACACCACCGGCACTTCGACGTGGATCCGGGCGTGCGCCGACAAGCGCAGGAAATCCACGTGCAGCGGGCGCGAGGACACGGGGTGAAAGGCAACGTCCTTGGGCAGCGTGCGAAATTTCTGACCGCCGACTTCGAGCTCAACGACCGAGTTGAAAAAGTGGCCGGTGCCAAGCTGGCGCGCCAGTTCTTTTTCCTCGACGTGGATGCTCAGCGGGGTTTCCTTGTTGCCATAGATAACGGCGGGGACGCGGCCTTCACGACGCAACACCCGGGAGGCTCCCTTGCCTGCCCGATCGCGCGTCTCGGCCGGCAGGGTAAGCGTATCGCTCATGGTCTTGCCTTTCGAAAAACTTGGATAATGGACCTTCCGCGCCACGCCTCCAGGGATGACCATGACACAGAAGCGCGGGCCCTTATCGGTGCGGGCGCCAAAAGGCAAGGCAATAGGAGCTATTCGACGCGGGTGACGACGAACCCGCGCGCCGCCAACAGCGCGGGCAGGCTGTCGTCGCCCGCCATATGCGCCGCCCCGACCGCTACGAAAGGATGGACACCGGCGGCCAGTTCGCCGGCGATCATGCGCGCCCAGGCCTGATTGCGCTGGACATACAGCACCTGGCGCAGGTCGGGATCGGCCATCATGCCCTGGTGTGTTTCGCGGGCGATGCTGGCGATATCGCCCTGGCGCCATTCCTCGGCCAGCTTTGCCGTGTCCCTAGTGGCATGGTCCGCGTCCGCCACCACAGACGATAGCAAAGTGCGCTGCGCCGCCTCGGGCAGGCTGTCGAACAGGCCCAATTGCCGCGCGGTGCCCTCCAGCTCGGCGACGGGCTTGGCGTCATTGTCACGCAGCAGCGCGCGGTCGACGCCCAATTTCGCGCCACCGTTCCCACCAGATTCCGCGACCTGCGCCAGCATCAGCGCCGCCGCCCAGGTCTTGACCCGCGCAAAACCGGCGGGCTGCAATCCGCCCCGCTGCATCAACCGCGCCAATTCAGGCTGCAATGCGGGCGGAATTTTCGCGGACAGCGGCGGTTGCGGCGGCCCCTGCGACAGGGCCGCGAACACCCGCGCGCCCGCATTCTCATCATTGAGCGCGGCGATTTCCACCACCAACTGATCCGACTGGTCCAGCGCGGCGCTGACCGTCGGCGTGCGCCAGTCCACCGGGCGGGGCAACAGATGAATGGTGCCGAACAGCCAGCCGCGCTGGCCATGCGGGCCATCGACGCGCCACAATGCCGGATGACCGGGCAGCGGTGTTTCGCCGCAGCCGACCAGCGCCAGCGCGGCCAGCGCCACCAGCGCCACCCATAACCCCCTCACCATCGGCTGCTATTGCACCCGGTGGCTGGCAATCCCCAGCGCACGCAATTGATCGAGCAGGCTGCCCGGCCCGGCCAGATGCCCCGCACCCACGGCAATGAACAATGTCTCATGCGGCTTTGCCGGTTTCGCCAGCCGCGCCTTGATCCATTTCGCCCAGTTTTTATTGCGGTCGATCAGCAGCAGTTGCATCAGCCGCGGATCGTCCTCATCGGCGTTCATCAGCTTTGCCAGTTCCCCGGCATGGCCGACCTCCCATGCTGCAATCATCCCGGTCAACTGGGTCCGCACCTCGGGCAGTTGTGTCACCACCTCCATCAGATAGGCCTTTTGCACCGGTTGCGGCAGCCCCGCGAACAGCCCCAACTGGTATGCCGCCGTTTCAACAGCCTCGTGCGCGCGCGCGGTTGCCTGCGCCCGATGCCCCAGCCACACATCGACACCGTTGGCGGGATCATAGCCCATCTGCATCATCGGCACCGCCGCCAGCGCCACCGCCGCATACCACGGCTGGAACCGGTCAAATCCCGCCACCGGGACATGATTGGCCGTCAGCGCCGCTTCAAACCGGGCGCGCTGATCGGGGGTCAGCATGTCGCGCAACGATGTCCCGGCGGGCAACATCGCCTTGGCCGCGACCAGCGGCGCCATTTCTGCGGGGGTCGGATCCAGGATTTCGGTAACCAGCGTGTCCGATCGGTCGAACGCGCGCGCCACGGTGCCGTCGAACCAGTGGACATTGGCGGGCAACAAGTGGATCGTGCCGAACAGATAAATCGTCGCGTTCGGCGCCACAACTTTCCACAGCGCCGGATGGGCGATTTGCGCCAGTTGCGGCTCTGGCCGGGGCGGTTGGGGCGCGGGCTGCGCCGCCGCCAGGGGCACGTAACCGGCCAGCAACAGGGCGAAGAGCGCGCGGTAAAGCTTGTTCATGACGTCCGCTATAACGCCTCCCCGCGCAGAGTATAGCAGGCGCAATTCATCCTCTTGAACATGGCCGCCTTGACCGCCAACAGCCCATCCGCCAAAGGGCGCGCCATGGCTGCCATCGCGAATTCCCTGAGTTTCCAGGACATGATCCTGACGCTCCACGCCTTTTGGAGCAAGCACGGCTGTCTGATCCTGCAACCTTACGACATGCGCATGGGCGCGGGCACGTTTCATCCCGCCACGACGCTGCGCGCACTGGGGCCGGAACCGTGGCAAGCCGCCTATGTCCAGCCGTCGCGGCGACCCACCGATGGCCGATATGGCGAAAATCCCAACCGCTTGCAGCATTATTACCAGTATCAGGTGATCCTGAAGCCCAACCCCGACAATCTGCAGGAACTTTATCTGGCCAGCCTCGCCGCGATCGGCATCGATCCGCTGGCGCACGACATCCGCTTTGTCGAGGATGACTGGGAAAGCCCCACGCTGGGCGCCTGGGGGCTGGGCTGGGAAGTGTGGTGCGACGGCATGGAGGTGACGCAATTCACCTATTTCCAGCAGATGGGCGGCTTCGATTGCAAGCCGGTCGCGGGCGAATTGACGTACGGCCTGGAACGGCTGGCGATGTATATCCAGGGCCTGGACCGATATCGCGATCTGCGCTTCAACGATGCCGGGGTGACCTATGGCGATGTGTTCCTGGAAAACGAACGCCAGATGTCCAAATATAATTTCGAGGTGGCGGACACCGCGACATTGTTCGACGGCTTTGCCAAGGCCGAGGCCGAATGCCGCCGCTGCATCGACGCCGAAATTCCCATTGCCGCGTATGAGCAGGCGATCGAGGCCAGCCATCTGTTCAATCTGTTGCAGGCGCGCGGCGTCATCTCGGTGCAGGAACGCGCCAGCTATATGGGCCGGGTGCGCGATCTGGCCAAGGGCAGTTGCGAGGCGTGGATCGTCAAGCATACCCCGGCGTGGCAGGCTAAATTCCCGGAGTGGTCGGCATGAGCGCGTCCTCTAAAATCCTCCCCCTCTGGGGGAGGGGGACCACCGCAGGTGGTGGA
>JALYHR010000052.1 GCA_030776465.1 Pseudomonadota bacterium | reverse complement strand
GTTTACTATCGTAGGGGTGGCCGGGCCGGGGAGCGGGCTGGTACCGACTAAACCAGAAACTCTATGCTGCGCCCGAACAAATTTTTGTTGCTGTGGCTGGAGCCAGCCCCAAAATCTCACGCTGATGCCAGCGGCGCACCAGCAGCACCGCGACCACCAGCAAACCGGTGGCAAGTCCGATCCACACGCCCAGGCCCTGGAGATGCGTATAAAAGCCCAGCACGACCGCCGTACCGAACCCCGGCAGCCAATAGCCGAGCAGGGCAATCGCCATCGGCATGCGCGTATCCTGCAAGCCGCGCAAGGCCCCTGCGGCAATCGCCTGCGCACCGTCGACGAGTTGAAATGCGGCGGCCACTGCCAGAAAGCGGACGGCAAAGGCAATCATCGCGGCGTTGGCGGGCGCGTGGATATCGACATAAGCGGACAGGATCAGCCGGGGAGCAGCGATCATCACCACCGCGCTGGCGAGCGAAAAGCCGATCCCGACCGCCAGCGCGGTCCAACCCGCGCGACCCACTCCGTCGCGGTCGCCCGCGCCATAAAATTGCCCGACGCGGATAGTCGCGGCCTGGCCGATCCCCATCGGCAGTTGGAACGTGAAGGCGGCGATCTGCAAGGCCACGCTATGCGCCGCCAGTTGCGTCTCGCTGATCAGGCCCATCAGGAACGCGGCGCTGCCGAACAGCCCCGCCTCCGCCACTACGGTCAGCCCGACCGGCGCGCCCAGCCGCACCAGTTCGCGCAAACGGCGCCATTCCGGTCGCCACCAGCGGCCGAGCAAGCGGTAGCGGTGCAGCTTGCGATCCGCGCGGATCGCCAGCATGTACGCGGCCAGCGTCGCCAGCGCGGTGCACACGCTGGACAGCGCCGAACCGGGCAGGCCCAGCGCAGGCCACCCTAAAAAGGAAAATGGCCCCCAATGGCCGAAAACAAAGGCGTAATTGCCCATGGCATTGACGACGATCGCCAGTGCAGTGATCGCGGTCGCAAACACCGGGCGGCCCATTGCGGCGACAAAACCGCGCAGGACATTGCCCGCGATCATCGGGATCACCGCCCACTGCAACACCCACAGAAAGCCGCCCGCGCGGACGGCAATGCGCTGCGGTTCGCCTGCGGCCAGCATGATCGCCTGACCGTGGCGGCACACCAGCATTCCGGCCAGACCCAGCGCGACCGTCAGCCACAACGCCATGCGCACCGACCGCCGCACCTCGCGAATGGCATGGCGCCCACGCCCCTGTTCGGCCGCGATCAGCGCCGTCACCGCGCCCGCCATCGCCGACGAACTCCACACCATCAGCCCGAACAGGCTGACTGACAGGCTGGCCGCTGCCAGCGCCTCTGGCCCCAACCGCGCCACGAACACCACGTCGATGGCATAGACCATCATCTGTAGCATATTGGCGAGAGCCAGTGGTCCCGCCAGCCGCAGCGTCGCGCCCAATTCGGTGCGCCAGGGGTTAATGGTGGCGGTCATGGCGTCGCCGATAGGGGCGCGGCAAGGCGCGGGGAAGGGAAAAGGTTTGGCGCAGGCTGGCGCGACTGTATTGGTGCACCGTCGAGTACGGGCTAGAGCGTGATGACAAAAAGTGGAAACCGGTTTTTGTTCTTAAATCACGCGAAAACCAGGAATCTAGAGTGCGGGAACATGGCGAGGTAAGGTTGTATGACGCAGGAACACGTAACGCCGGGGGAAGCACTGGTCGCGGCCATGCTGGGGGACCGCGCGCGGCAGGTTCTGTGCACGATAGACCTGGATTTTGCGTTGCGCTGGCAGGCCGAGCCTGGGCGGGTGTCGCGGGCCGGTTTTGCCGCTGCGCTGAACGCCATCCTGTTCGATGGCTTGCTGGCGCGGGTGCCGACCGGGGCAGCTTTCGTCGCCGACCAGCGCCAGCGCAGGATGCGTATTCACATGGACCACGGGGCTTTGCGAACTGTGCGCCTGCCCACAGGCGACACGGGAGCCTTGCCCGGCGGGCAGGATTCCTTTGCCCGCATCCTGGGGCCGATGGGCTATGCGCTGGCGGGCACCTATCCCCTGCCCCGGCTGCGGATGACCGGCTATGCCTGGGCCCATCGCGACTTGCCCGAGCAACTGCCGCAGTTCTTTGTCAGCGAATTGCACGTCGATGCGTTTGATGATGAATTTGGCGCGGCGGCATCGCGGGTGTTCGGGGCTAGTCGCGATCCGCTGGATGAGCGGACGAAAGCGGCGCTGGCGTGCTTTGAACGGGGCGAAGACCTGGCGTGGGAAGTGGCCCTTGCTGCGCTGCCGGTCGTGGTCGCGGCGTTCGGGCGCCAGCACCCTGAACCGGGTCTGGCCGATTATCGCCTGTTGCTCGACCGTTCAGCCGAGGCGGCATGGATCGCCACAGAGGGCAACGCCTTCAACCATGCCACCAGCCGGGTCGATGATGTTTTTGCGGAGGCCGACCGCCAGCGCAGCGCGGGGCTGCCGATCAAGGATCGCGTCGAAGTCTCGCGCAATGGCCGCGTGCGCCAGACCGCGTTCCAGGCCGATCTGGTAACCAGGCGGTTTGAGGATAAGGGTGCCATGGTAGAACTCGGCGTGCCGGGCTCGTTCTATGAGATCATCAGCCGCGACATCGATCCCGCAACGGGCAAGCCGGACCTCAGTTTCGACAGCGGCAACGCCACCGGCATATTCGCGATGACCCGGGCTTCCTGAACACCTGGCGCGACAGCGGCGGCATTCACAACGACAGGGCAAGATCGCTCCAATACGGGTTCTCGCTCTCGATAAGGTTGATCTTCCACTGCGGTGCCAGCGCTTCAACTGTTTTTCGCGGGAGATAGCCCGGAAACCATTAAGGCAAAGGGTTAATGGCCAGCGCGCAAAGCCTGTAGGGGGGAACAAGTTCGCAACCGCAACATTGCGCTGGCTTCATGGGCGGCGACCACGTAAACTCCGTATCAAGGCGAGATCGAACGCACCATACAGGGGCGCGGCTCGTCACCCTTTGCCAGACTGGAAACAACGCGATGCTGATCCGCGCCGGGTACGATATCGCTTTCACCTCGGATCAGCAGGTGCCGATGCTGGCCTCGCTCAGCGTGCACGCCTCGCGCAACAAGGATCTGCGCACGTCTCAGCGGATTTTCACCACCCCGGACGTGCCGCTGTATGATTACGTCGATGGTTTCGGCAATATCTGTACGCGGCTGACCGCGCCCGCTGGCGGCATCGCCATATCCTGCGGATTCGTGATCGAGGATCCGTTCACCCCCGACCCGGTGGCGCCGGACGCCCGGCAAATTCCGGTGGAGCATTTGCCCGATGACGTCATGGTGTTCCTGCTGGGCAGCCGTTATTGCGAGACTGACCGGTTGTCGGACACCGCCTGGGCGCTGTTCGGCCATGTCCCGCCGGGCTGGGGGCTGGTCCAGGCGATCGTTGGCTATGTCCATAACCACATCCGCTTCGATTATCTGACCGCGCGCCCGACCAAGACCGCCTGGGACGTTTTTCACGAGCAGGTCGGGGTCTGCCGCGACTATGCCCATCTGGCGATTGCCTTGTGCCGCTGCATGAATATTCCGGCGCGCTATTGCACCGGCTATATGGGCGACATGGATTTGCCCGCGATCGTGGGCGACATGGACTTTTCGGCGTGGTTCGAGGCTTATCTGGATGGGCATTGGTATGTCTTCGATGCCAGGCACAATTACCCGCGCCGGGGCCGGATATTGATGGCGCGCGGTCGCGATGCGGCGGATGCGGCTCTGACCACCACCTTTGGTCCGGTGATATTGACCCGTTTCGATATCTATACCGACGAGGATCGGCTGGGGATGTCATTTTAGGACGTGCTGGGGTGTCCGCCATGGAACCGGCTCCGGTGGCGCAAGGTTTAGGGTGAAGTAACCGTAGCGGGATCACCGCCTGGCAAAGGATCAACATGACCGACGACACGACTACCGTAGCAGAATTGATGGCGACCAGCGGCGTTGCGTTTGGAACCAGCGGCGCGCGGGGGCTGGTGACCGCGATGACCGACCATGTCTGCTATGGCTACACCGCCGGGTTCCTGACCTATCTGGCCGAACAGGGTGAATTTGCCACAGGCCGCCCGGTGGCGCTGGCGGGCGATCTGCGGTCGAGTAGCCCGCGTATCCTGGCGGCCTGCGCGCAGGCGGTGCGCGATATGGGCGGCGAGGTGGTGTTTTGCGGATATGTGCCCACCCCGGCGCTGGCGCTGTATGCTTTTGGCCGGGCGATCCCGTCGCTGATGGTGACCGGCAGCCATATTCCCGACGACCGCAACGGCATCAAATTTTACCGCTCGCATGGCGAGCTGCTGAAATCGGACGAGGCCGGGATGAGCCGGCAACAGGTGCATTTCGCCCCAGGAGCTTTCGCTGCGGATGGCGCGCTGGTGGCGCCCGCGCCCCTGCCCCAGGTGACCGATGTCGAGGCTGCTTATATGCGGCGTTACGTGGATTTCTTCGGGGCGCAGGCGCTGTCCGGGCTGAAGCTGGGGGTTTACCAGCATTCGGCGGTGGGCCGCGACGTCATCGTCGATATCCTTGAGGCGCTGGGCGCAAAGGTCACGCCGCTTGGCCGTTCGAACACATTTATCCCGGTGGATACCGAGGCGGTGCGCGACGAGGATATCGCCCTGGCACGACGATGGGCTGGCGAATACGCGCTGGACGGGATCGCCTCGACCGATGGCGATTCCGACCGGCCATTGTTGTCCGACCACAAGGGCGAATGGCTGCGCGGCGATGTGCTGGGCGTTTTGTGCGCCAAGGCTTTGCGCGCGGACAGCGTCGTCACCCCGGTCAGCAGCAATACCGTGCTGGAGGCGAGCGGGGCCTTTGCCGCCACCGCGCGCACCCGCATCGGATCACCCTATGTGATCGCCGAAATGCTGGAACAGGCGGCGCAAAAACGCAGCCGGGTGTGCGGCTATGAAGCCAATGGCGGGTTTTTGCTGGGCAGCGATATCGATGAAAGTGGCCGGGCATTGTCCGCGCTGCCGACGCGCGACGCAGTGCTGCCGATTGTCGCGGTTCTGGCCGCTGCCCGCCCCGGCGGCGTTGCCGAGGCGGTGGCGGCGCTGCCCGCCCGCGTGACCTTCAGCCAACGCATTCAGAACGTGCCGACCGCCGACAGCAAGGCGCTGCTGGCGTGGCTGGAACAAGGCGACGCTGCCGCCCAATTGGCGCGCCTGACGCAGTATTTCGGGGCGCTGGCGGGCGAGGCGGTGCGCATCGACCGCACCGATGGGCTGCGCGTGACCTTCGCCGATGGCGATATCATCCACCTGCGCCCATCGGGCAACGCCCCCGAACTGCGCTGTTATACCGAGGCCCAGGATGCCGCGCGCGCCCGGCAATTGAACGCGGGCGCATTGGCGGTGGTGCAGGGCGATCTGCTGGCGAATATGCGCGAGGCCTTGACCGGGTAAGTTGATCGCGGCCCCCTCCTTCCGTCTATCCTGAGCTTGTCGAAGGACTGCATTTCTTTTCAAAGGTTTGAAGAAAAGAAGGACAGTGCTTCGACAAGCTCAGCATGGACGGGTCGTTTCTGGCGCGGGAACATGGCCCGCGCCCATGCGTATGGTTTGCCGACGTCCAGCCCTGCAGGAGATATCGTGGACATTACCCAGCTCATCCTCGACGATCACTACGAGCAGCGGCGGCTGTTCGCCATTCTCGATCAGATCCCCGATGACAACACCGCCGCGCTGGGGATGGTGTGGCGGCGATTATCGACGTTCCTGGGGACGCATGCCAAGGCGGAAGAGAAACTGTTTTATCCCCGGCTGCTGGCCGATGGCCAAGCCGGGGGCGAGGGCAATGAGGCCAAGTCCGAAACCAAAGATGCGATCAAGGATCACAATGAAATCCGCGATGCGATTGCCGCTGTCGGCAAGAACCGGACCGGCTCACCAGAATGGCGCAAGGCGGTGCAGGCGGTCAACAAGGCCAATGGCGACCATATGGCCGAGGAGGAGCGCGAGGGGCTGACGTTGTTTCGCCAGAAGGCCACACTGACCGAGCGCCATGATCTGGCGGTGGCATTCATCAGCTTCGAGATCGAGCATCTAGAGGGTGTGACGCCAGCCAATCCCGACCCCGAGAGATGGGTCGAGCAGCACGGATAATACCAACGCTGCCCGACACCCCCCCGTTCGTGCTGAGCTTGTCGAAGTATTGTCCTTCTTCGCTGCAAGCCTTTGAAAAAAAGGCAGTCCTTCGACAAGCTCAGGATAGACGGAAGGGGGAGATGAGCTGCATCCTTGTGCTCAGTTACCCGTGCGCGCCGAATTCATTGGCGATGGCGGTGCTGATCCGCAGCGATAGCAACTGGGCGCGCGCAATCGGCTCGATATAGTCGCGGCGGATCGCGGCGTAGCCGGTGGCGCCTTCGTCGGGATAATCGGTCGGCTCGGCCACGGAGAAATCGCTGAGCTTGGGAAAACTGGTGGGAAAGGCCCGGCGCAACTGGCCCAATGCTTCGTCGATGCGCAGCGTGAACACCATTTCCAGCACATCCTCGCGGGCGATGTCATTGGCGCGACTGAATGCAGGCACCATCACCACCCGCAGGAACATATGCTGCATCAGCGCCAGCCGCAGCGCGTGCAGCACGCCCAGCATGCGGCGGGTATGCTCGCGGCCATGTTCATGGCCGGGCGGAAGCGGATCAAGGGGAATACCGCGCAGCAGGCGATAGAACTTGAGCGAATCCACCCGCAGCCGCGATGCCAGCCTGCGGAAAACCCCGGCGCGGTCGTCGCTGGTCAGATATTCCGCCAGCGCCAGGCAGCCATCGGCGATGTGATCCTCGTTGCCGCGATAGGGACGGCTGGCCCAATAGGCCGAATTGAACAGTTCGCCATAGGCGGCGACGGTCTTGATGCTGGCCAGCGCGTTGGCGGCGCGCACCAGCCGCACCATCTGGCGCCCGCGTTCGCTGGTGGACAGCAGTTCGGCCAGTTCCTCGACATTGCCGTCCGACGCGGTGCCGAAACCGGCGATCACGTTCACCGGATAGCCCAGTTGCTGGAGGATGGCGTTATGCGGGATGGCGCGGATCTGGCGCAGGCTCATCTGGCGGTCGGAGGCGATATCGGTCTGGCGGCGCGACTTGCGGCTGCCGGTATCGTTGAGCAGGCCGAGGCCAAAGGCGGTCAGCGCGCGCGAGTAAGTCGCGCTGGCGAGGTGGCGCTGCTGTACCCGGCGGATCGCGCGATAGAAATCGAGGCTGAGATCGGTGCGGCGATAAAACGGGTCGGTCGGCGCATAGGGGTCGGTTTCCGCCGGGGCCAGTTCGATGAAGCGGGTCAGCGTCGCCAGCGCCAGTTCGGGGGTGCCGAAGTATAGATAGCCGTCGCCGCCCTGAAAGCTGACCTCGGGCTCCAGCCTGATCCCGGCGCGCACGAATCGCCGCCGCGACCATGGTGACAACGGCCAGGCCAGCCGGTCGGCAAGGCTGGACGGATGCGCGCCGCGCCCCATCGATTCGCCATGGGTGTTGAAAATCAGCGCCGAGACATCGCCCAACCCGTTGGCCGCCATCGCCTGGGCCAGCCGCCCCTGCAAGCGTTCGATCCCCAGCGCGGCGGGGATTTGCCCCACAAAACGCCCGGCATCGGAAAAACCGGTCTGGATCGCCACCCGCCCGCGCGCCCTGGCGTATTGGCGATAGGCATCCTCCGCCAGCAGCGCATCCAGAAACCGCCCGCCGTGTTCAAGCGCGCTTTCGGTTTCGAACAGCGGCGAGACATCAACCTTGTCGGCGATCCCGAACAGCCGGGCGAAATACAGCGCCGCCAGCATCGTTGTCGGCTGTTCGCATTCGGCGACCAGCATGCGGATCGGCGAATCGCTGTCGATGTGGTGGAGGATTTCGGCCATGGTCAGGAACAGGCGGACGGCGGTGCTGTTCTCCATCGCCAGCGCGGCGAAGTTGGAGCGCAGCGGTTTGGCGTCGGCCAGCAACTCGCGCATCTTGACCAGCGCGGCCTGGCTGGCGAGGTCGAGCTTGCCATCGGGGTCGATGCGGCGGCGGATGGCGTTCTGCAGTTGCGACGAGTTCACGCGAAAGTGCACCCAGCCCATGCCGAGGCCATCGGTGCGCATCGCGGCGACAACGATCAGCAGGGTTTCCGCGACGTCGGGCGCGGCGCTGGCGGCCAGTTTCTCCAGTTCGGCGATGATGGCGGATAGGCTGGTCAGCTTGTCGGGATGATCGGCGGTCAGCGTGTTGGCGGCGGTGGAAACGGCGGCGGGATCGTCGAAACTGGCGGCAAACAACGCGGCCATCTCGGCGGTATGAACAGCAGCGGCGGCCAGCCGGGCTGACTGATCGGGCGCGACCTGCGCCAATTGTTCCGCGTAGAGCCCCAACCGCTGGGCCTTTTCCTCCAGCCGGTAGCGGATGCAGGTGTGCCAGCCGATGTCGGTGCGGCCATCCATGTCATAGCCGACCCAACTGGCAAAGCGCAAAGGCTGGGGCCGCAATTGCTGCCAACGATCAGCCCAGCGCTGGCGGGCGACGCGCAGCAACACGCCATTGATCTGGTCCCGCGCGACTTGGCCGCGCGCGATGGCGGTCATCGCGGCGGCGTGTTCGGTGTCCAGCGTGATGGTGTCGCGGTCGTGCGGGGCGACACAGACCGTGGAGGCGCTGCAATCGCCCAGCGTGGCTGCGGCGACCACCGCCCCGGTTTCGGCGCGCGACAGCAGGAAAGTGGGATGCGCGGTAAACACGATATGCGCCACCGGCCTGGACCAGCGCGCCGAAAAACCGGCAAAATCGCCGGTTTCGCTCAATCCCTTGATGCGGGCGAGGTTATCATCGGGCGCAACCGGCGCGATCAGCCGGTGCAGCCGTTCGGCGCGGGCGCGCATCGCCTCGCATTCCAGTTCGGCGACCATCGCCTCGACGCCGTCCAGCGACAATTCGCCATTTTCGATCCGCCGCGATAATTCCAGCCCCAACTGGAACACCGGGTTGAACAACGGCGTCTCCGCCGTCCGGCTGTGCAATTCTTCGAGGCGGGCATCGAGTGCAGCAAATTCGCTCATTCAGGCATGCTCCTCGGCAGCGCAGCAGCCGCGCGTGCGGCCTCGGTCATCGCGGCGATATCGGGCGTGCCCTTGGGCACCAGCCAGCTTCCGCCGACACACAATACCGCAGGCAGCGCCAGCCAGTCGGGCGCGGTGGCCAGCGTGATCCCGCCGGTCGGGCAGAAACGCGCCATGCCGAAAGGCGCGGCAATCGCCTTCAGCGCGGCAATCCCGCCGTTGGCTTCGGCGGGAAAAAACTTGAACCGGGTCAGCCCCAGGTCGAGCCCCAGCATGATATCCGCAGCATTGGCGGTGCCGGGCAGGAACGGCACGCCGCTGGCCACGGCAGCGCCGCCCAGCGCCAGGGTCAGGCCGGGCGAAACGATGAATTCGCTGCCCGCAGCCAGTGCCTTGTCCAGGTCTGCGGGATTGAGCACGGTGCCCGCGCCGACGATGGCGCCGGGTACGCTCTTCATTTCGCGGATCACCTCGATCGCGCAGGCCGTGCGCAGGGTGACTTCCAGCACCGGCAAGCCGCCCGCCACCAGCGCCTGCGCAATCGGCACGGCATGGGCGACATCGTCGATCACCAGCACCGGGATGACGGGGGCCTTTCGCATCAGCGTTGCGACGTCGATCAATTGACATGCTCCATGGCAAAGGCGGCAGCGGCGCCGAGCAGGCCCGGCTGCGGATGGGTGATCAGCTTGACCGGCAAGGCGGCCATCATCGCCTCGAAACGGCCCTTGGCGCGGAACCGGCTGGCAAAGCCCGAGGCCACCAGCGTATCCTTGATCCGTAGGCCCAGCCCCCCGGCAATGACCACGGCGGCGGCGCCCTGGACCAGCGCGATATCGCCCGCGATCGAGCCTAGCGACAGGCAGAAGCGTTCGACTGCGGCGGCGGCCAGGCTGTCGGTGCCGCTGGTGCCCAGTTGCCAGAGTGCTTTGTCATCGTGATCAGTGGAGGCTCGCCCCTCAAGCGCGGCGAGCGTCTTGTAGATGTCGATGAGCCCTGGCCCGGATACCACGCGTTCTACCGAGACGCGGCGATGGCGCTGGCGCAGCCGGGAAAGGAGGGCATCCTCGATGGCATCCAGCGGGGCAAAGTCAGCGTGGCCGCCCTCGGTCGCCTGGACGTGGTGCGCGCCCTGTTCGTTGAGCGGCCGGCCATTGCGCCAGACATGCGCGACGCCCAGCCCGGTGCCGGGGCCGATCACGCTGATCGTGCCCGCCGTGGGTAGAGGCCCATCGGGTCCGGCCAGATGCAGGAAATCGCTTGGCTCGGCATGCAGCACGGCATAGCCGACCGCGCCGAAATCATTGACCAGCGTCACCCGGTCCACCCCGAGTTGCTGCGGCAGCATCGCTGGCTGGATCGTCCACGGGTTGTTGGTGAAGCGGATCACTTCGGTGCCGACGGGTCCGGCGATGGCAATGGCCGCCGCACGCGGAAGGGGGGCGCCGACCTGCCGGGCAAAAGCCTCCCACGCGGTCTGGAAACTGGCATGGTCATGCGTCGCCAGCGTCACGCAATCGCCCAGCGTGATCGCACCGTCGGGCGCGATTTGGGCGAGGGCAAAGCGCGCTTGAGTCCCGCCAACATCGATGGCGACCAGCTCCGTCTTCTTCCCCTCCCCTTCAGGGGAGGCAATTGTACTTGCTGGCTCCCCTCCCGCTTGCGGGAGGGGGACAGAGGACGGGACCAATTCCCCCTGCATCTAAAGCCCTGCCAGCGCGAGCATCGCCGACGCGCCGCGTTCCGCGCCATCGGCGGCATGGCGCATCATCGCGAACAGCTCTCGCCCCACACCTTCATGCGCAGGCGGCGGCGGGGCGGGGCTGCGGCTGGCAAGATCGGCCTTGACCGACAGCATGCCATCTTGCGCGCATAAGCGAATAATGTCGCCGTCCTGCACCCGCGCCAACGGGCCACCACCATCGGGGCCGTCAGCCAGAGCCTCGGGCGTGACATGGATCGCGGCGGGGACTTTTCCAGATGCCCCCGACATCCGCCCGTCGGTCACCAGCGCCACCTTGAAACCGCGATCCTGCAGCACGCCGAGCGGCGGGGTCAGCTTGTGCAATTCGGGCATGCCGTTGGCGCGTGGCCCCTGGAAACGGACCACGACCACCACGTCGCGTTCCAGCTCGCCCGCCACAAACGCCGCCTGCACCGCTTCCTGGCAATCGAACACCCGCGCCGGGGCCTCGATCGTCCAGCGCGCTTCATCCACCGCGCTGGTCTTGAAGGTGGCGCGGCCGAGATTGCCTTGCACCAGTCGCATGCCGCCGTCCGGCTGAAACGGCGCCGAGGCGGTTCGCAGCATGGTATCATCGCCGCTGGTGACTGGCGCGGGACGCCAGGTCAGCGCCTGCTCGTTTAGATAGGGCTCGCTGGCATAGGCGCTCATCCCGCGCTCATCGACGGTCAGGATATCGCCATGGGCCAGCCCGGCATCGAGCAATTCGCGCACCACCCAGCCCATTCCGCCGGCATCGTGGAAATGGTTCACATCGCCCGCGCCATTGGGATAAATCCGCGCGATCAGCGGCACTACGGCGGATAGTTCGTCCAGATCTGCCCAGTCGAGGTGGATGCCCGCCGCCCGCGCCATCGCCGGCAGATGGATGGCGTGATTGGTGCTGCCGCCGGTCGCCAGCAGGCCGACGCAGGCGTTGACGATGGCCTTTTCATCGACCACGCGCCCCAATGGCCGAAAATCACCGCCATCGCGCCCGATCCTGCTCAGCCGGTGGACAGCGGCGCGAGTCAATTGCATGCGCAATGGCGTATTGGGGGTGACGAAGGCCGCGCCGGGCATATGCAGCCCCATCATTTCCATCATCATCTGGTTGGAATTGGCGGTGCCGAAAAATGTGCAGGTGCCGGGCGAATGGTATGACGCGGACTCGCTGGCCAGCAGGTCGTCGCGCGTCGCCTTGCCCTCGGCATAGAGCTGGCGAACCTTCTGCTTTTCCTTGTTGCCCAGCCCTGACGGCATTGGCCCCGAGGGCACGAAGATCGCCGGCAGATGGCCGAAACGCAGCGCCCCGATCATCAGCCCGGGCACGATCTTGTCGCATATACCCAGCAGCGCCATGCCGTCGAACATCGCGTGGCTCATCGCCACCGCCGTGCCCAGCGCGATGGTGTCGCGGCTGAACAGCGACAGTTCCATGCCGTCCTGGCCTTGGGTCACGCCGTCGCACATCGCTGGCACGCCGCCCGCAACCTGCGCTGTCGCGCCGACTTCGCGAGCGTAGATCTTCATCGCCTCGGGATAGCGGCCATAGGGCTGGTGCGCCGAAAGCATGTCATTGTACGCGGTGACGATAGCCAGATTGGCGGCGCGGCCCCCGGCAATCGCGGGCTTGTCAGCTTCCGCAGCGGCAAAGCCATGCGCCAGGTTCGAGCAGGACAAGGCATTGCGGCTGGTGTGGCGCTCGCTCTCGCGGTCCATCAGGTCGAGATAGCGCCGCCGCCCCGGCGCGGAACGCTCAATGATCCGCCGGGTGACTTTATCGACTGTGGCGTTCAGTTCAGTCATTGAGAATCTCGCTCTTGCCCCCGTTTATTCATGCCCACCCTATTCATGCCCAACCCTATTCATGCCCAACCCTACTCATGCCATGTAACGCCATCCTTTGCGGCCAGTGCGATCGCTGCGGTCGGCCCCCAGCTTCCCGCGGTATAGGGCTGCGGGGTCTTGCCATGGTCCGCCCAACTGGCGCGGACGGCGTCGATCCAGTCCCACTGCGCCTCCACCTCGTCGCGGCGGACGAACAGCGTCTGGTCGCCCTCGATCAGGTCCAGCAGCAAGCGTTCGTAAGCGATGCGTTTCGTCGGACCGGCAAAGGCATCGGCCACGCGAATATCCAGCGGCATGCTGCGCAGACGGATACCATCGCGGTCAAGCCCCGGCACCTTGGTCATCAATGACAGGGTGATGTTTTCCTCGGGCTGGATGCCGATAACCAGCCGATTGGGCTGCGAACGCGCGCCTTTCCCTGCGAAAATGGAATGCGGCACATTCTTGAACTGGACGATGATCTCGGTGGTGCGCTGGGGCAGGCGTTTCCCCGTGCGCAGGTAAAAGGGCACGCCTTTCCAGCGCCAATTGTCGAGATGCGCCTTGATCGCGACGAAGGTCTCGGTGTCGGACGGCTTGCCCAGCTCGTCGAGATAGCCGGGCACGGCTTTGCCCGCGATTGCGCCGGAAATATATTGCCCGGTCACCGTCTCATCAGGCGCGATAAGCCGCAAGCTGCGCAATACCTTGACCTTTTCATCGCGCACCGATGTGGCTTCGTACAAGGCTGGCGGTTCCATCGCCACCAGCGCCAGCAATTGCAGCATGTGGTTCTGGACCATGTCGCGCAGCGCGCCTGCGCCGTCATAAAAGCCGACGCGGCCTTCCAGCCCTACGGTTTCCGCCACGGTGATCTGAACATGATCGATATGCGCGGCGTTCCACAGCGGCTCGAACAGGATGTTGGCAAAGCGCAGTGCCAGCAGGTTCTGCACGGTTTCCTTGCCGAGATAATGGTCGATGCGGAAAATCCGGTCTTCCGGAAAGGCGCGCGCAACCGCATCGTTGATGTGGCAACTGGTGTCGAAACTGGTGCCCAGCGGCTTTTCAAGGCCGATGCGCACCTGCGGGCCAGCCAACCCGCTGGCGGCCAGCCCGGCGATAGTCGGCTCGAACAGGCTGGGCGCGGTGGACAGGAAGATCGCCAGCCCCTGCGATTCCGGGCCCACCTTCTGCGCAAGCGCGGCAAAATGACTGGTGTCGGTGGCATCGAGCGGCTGGTAGACAAGCCGCTGCAGAAACGAGGGAATAGCCTGGTGGCGATAGTCCGGCAGGTATTTTTCAAGCGCCGCCTGGGCAAAGACGCGAAAGCCGTCCTCGTCGTAATCGGTGCGTGCGGTGCCGATGATGACCAGATTGTCGGCCACAAGTTTGTCATCGTGGAGCGCGCATAGCGAAGGCAGCAACATGCGCTGTGACAGATCGCCCGAAGCGCCGAAAAGCAGCAGTCGGTCCGCGGTAAAACTCATACAATCCCCAGTCGACAACAAGGCAAAGTCATGCAAACTCAGCCCCCACCCCAGCCTGTGGGCCAATGCAAGATGAATGCTGCGTCTGCGAGCCGGCAAGGTCTATCAGCGATGTGACGGAGGCGCTAGCGGCGATATTGTTGTTTTAAGGCGATGGCGAACGCGCCCGGTCATTTCACGGCGCGGTAAAGCCCGTCCATGCGCGCCTTGCGGAAAGACAAAGCTGCAGCTAGGGCGCATCGCCTGTCCAGTGCATGCGGAGCGGTGGCCGAGTGGTCGAAGGCGCTCGCCTGGAAAGTGAGTATACGCCAAAAGCGTATCGAGGGTTCGAATCCCTCCCGCTCCGCCAT
>JALYHR010000051.1 GCA_030776465.1 Pseudomonadota bacterium | reverse complement strand
AGGTTCATGCCGCCACCGCCTCATAGCCCTCATCTTCAAGCTGCCGCGCCAGTTCCGGCCCGCCGCTCTTGACGATGCGGCCATCGGCGAGGACATGGACGAAATCGGGCCGCACGTAATCGAGCAGCCGCTGGTAATGGGTGATCAGCAGCACGGCTTTGTCAGGCTTGCGCATGATCGCGTTGATGCCTTCGCCGCAGATGCGCAGCGCATCAATGTCCAGCCCGCTATCGGTTTCGTCCAGGATCGCCAGTTTCGGATCGAGAATGCCCATCTGCACCATCTCGGCGCGCTTTTTCTCGCCGCCGGAAAAGCCGACGTTCACCGGGCGTTTGAGCATGTCCATGTCCAGCTTGAGCAACGCCGCTTTTTCGCGCGCCAGCTTGAGGAATTCGCCTCCGGTCAGCGGCTTTTCTCCGCGCGCCGTGCGCTGGGCATTCGCCGCCTCGCGCAGGAACTGGACGAAGGAAACGCCGGGGATCTCGACCGGGTACTGAAAGCCCAGGAACAGCCCCGCTGCCGCGCGTTCATGCGGGGCGAGGGCAAGCATATCCTGCCCGGCGAATTCCACCGTGCCGCCGGTGACTTCATAGCCGGGCCGCCCACCGAGCGTATAGCCAAGCGTGGATTTCCCCGCGCCGTTCGGCCCCATGATCGCATGGATTTCGCCCGCGTTGATGGTGAGCGACAGACCCTTGAGGATTGGCTTGTCGGCGACGGTGGCGTGGAGGTTATGGATGTGCAGCATTACAGGCTTTCAAGAAGATAGGGGCCTAAAAGCCCCTCCCCTTCAGGGGAGGGGTTGGGGTGGGGTCCATCCAAGCGATAAGACGCTTGTTGCAGTGCGCAAAGGATCGACTGGCAAACCCCATCGAAATTGCTCATGACATCGCGATTGGTCACATGAAGGACTGAAAAGCCCAGCTTCCCCAGCGCCGCATCGCGCTTCGCATCATAGTCAGTATAATGCGTGTCGCCATCGACCTCGACGATCAGCGCCTTCTGCGGACAGAGAAAATCTGCAATGAACAGCCCGATCACAGCTTGCCGTCGGAACTTGAACCCTCCCAATTGAGAGCGCGATAGCGCACGCCACAGGCGCTTTTCCGGTTCGGTCGGCTCGCAGCGCATTTCGCGGGCATAGCCTGCCAGATCGTCGAGGCATCCAGCGGATAGACCCCACCCCCGGCCCCTCCCCTGAAGGGGAGGGGAGTTTTGCTGTTTTGCTTGATCGCGTAAGGTCCAAGTCATCCGACCGAACCCTCCAAACTGATCCCCAGCAGCTTCTGCGCCTCTACGGCAAATTCCATCGGCAATTGCTGCAGCACTTCCTTGGCAAACCCGTTGACGATCAGGGCCACTGCCGCCTCTTGATCCAGCCCGCGTTGCTGGGCGTAGAACAGTTGGTCGTCGCTGATCTTGCTGGTCGTCGCCTCATGCTCGATCTGCGCCGACGGATTGCGCACTTCGATGTAGGGTACGGTATGCGCGCCGCAGTCGGCGCCCAGCAGCAGCGAATCGCACTGGGTGAAATTGCGCACGCCTTCGGCGCCAGCGGCGACGCGGACCAGCCCGCGATAGGTGTTGTTCGATCGCCCGGCGCTGATCCCCTTGGAGATAATGGTGGAGCGCGTGCCGCGCGCGTTGTGGATCATCTTGGTACCGGTATCGGCCTGCTGGTAATTATTGGTCACCGCGACCGAATAGAATTCGCCGACCGAATCCTCGCCATTCAACACGCAACTGGGGTATTTCCAGGTGACGGCGCTGCCGGTTTCGACCTGCGTCCAGCTCACCTTCGAACGCGCGCCCTGGCACAAAGCGCGTTTGGTGACGAAATTATAGATGCCGCCCTTGCCGTTGGCATCGCCGGGATACCAGTTCTGCACCGTCGAATATTTGATCTCGGCATCGTCCAGCGCGACCAGTTCGACGACGGCGGCGTGCAACTGGTTTTCGTCGCGTTGCGGCGCGGTGCAGCCTTCGAGGTAGGAGACGTAAGAGCCTTTGTCGGCAACGATCAGCGTGCGTTCAAACTGGCCGGTGTTCTGGGCATTGATGCGGAAATACGTCGACAGCTCCATCGGGCAGCGCACGCCCTCGGGGATATAGACAAAGGTGCCGTCCGAAAAAACCGCGCAATTCAATGCGCTGAAATAATTGTCGTGCATCGGCACGACCCGGCCCAGCCAGCGCCGGACCATCTCCGGGTACTCGCGGATCGCTTCGGATATGCTGCGGAAGATCACCCCTGCCGCTTCCAGTTCCTTGCGGAAGGTGGTTGCCACCGAGACCGAATCGAACACCGCATCGACCGCGACCCGGCGCGCACCTTCGACCCCGGCGAGCATTTTCTGTTCCTCCAGCGGGATGCCCAGCTTTTCATAAACGCGCAGAATCTCGGGATCGACCTCGTCGAGGCTGGCCAATTCCTTCTTCGCCTTGGGTGCGGCGTAATAATAGGCCGCCTGATAATCGATCGGCGGCACGTTGAGCTTGGCCCAGTCGGGCGTCTCCATCGTCAGCCAATGACGATAGGCTTTCAGCCGCCATTCGAGCATCCATTCGGGTTCGTTCTTCTTGCCCGAAATGTAGCGCACGGTGTCTTCGGACAACCCCTTCGGCCCGAACTCCTGCTCCATATCCGAAGACCAGCCATGCTCGTAATCGGCGACGCGCGCGGCGGCATCGATCGCCGCCTGGTCCTTTACAGCGACCTGTTCATTCATAGCGCCGGTTCCTGTTGGGGCTGGGTTAGCTGGGTCAGCGAAACCTGCGCCAGCGCCCCGCGCACGGCCCGGTTGACTTGGGGCCATTGCGGACGCAGCTGGCAAGCCGCCTCCAGCGTGCAATCGTGCCGCCCGCCGTCGCCGCAACTGGTCATGGCAATCGGTCCCTCGACCGCCTCGATGATGTCGGCCAGCGAAATCGCCACTGCTGGCCGCGCCAGCCGCAAGCCGCCACCCACGCCACGCGTCGAGCGCAGCAGGCCCGCCGCAGTCAGCCGGCTGACCAGCTTCTGCACGGTCGGCGCGGGCAGCCCGGTCTCTTCGGCCAATTGGCTGGCGTTAACGCGACTGTTCCCACAATGCCGCGCGGCGGCGCTCATCGTCACCACGGCATAGTCGGCCATACTTGATAGACGCATGAGCAAAACCCTAAGGAAAGCGGGCGATCTGAAAATCGGATCGATTTGTTCCGGTTTATGTAGGGGGATCTAAGGGCAGATGCAAGCCATGCTGCCAGCGTCAAGCGCGCCCCGTTGTCCCCGACAGCAGCGCCGGATCGATGCCCTCGGCTTTCCACGCGGCGGTCCAGCGTTGTTCGGCGGGGTGATCGAACAGGATCTCGGCCCGGCCTGGAGCGGCGTGCCAGCCGTGGTGGCGCATTTCGCCGTCGAGCTGCCCGGCGCTCCACCCGGCATAGCCCAAGGCGACCAGCCAGCGGCCGGGACCGTTGCCAGCGGCGATGGCGCGCAGCACTTCGATCGAGGTGGATAGCACGCCGAACGGTCCGGCTTCGACCGTGCCGGGGCCGCTCCAGTCAGGGGTATGCAGGACAAATCCGCGTTGCGGTTCAACCGGCCCGCCCAGATGCACTGGAGCGTCGGGTGCGTGCGTCGAGTCGATTTCCAGATCGTCGAGCAGATGGTGCAGGCTGACACCGGGAACGAGATGGCCCACGCCCACACCCAGCGCGCCTTGCGCATCATGCACGCACATCGCGATCACGGCATGGGCAAAGCGCGGATCGGGCATGCCGGGCATCGCCAGCAGCAGCCGCCCGGAGAGATATTGGCCATCGGTCATCTGGGCAAGGTAGGTGGCAAAGCGCTGTGCCGCAACCGCGCCAGGCTTGCTATTAGCGCAAATTGGCGGCGGTATAGCATTCCACCACCAGCGCCAGCGGGCGGCCATCGGGCAGGCGCAATAGCGCGCGATGGGACAGCACGGTATCGCTGGGGCAGGCGGGGGCGCGGCCACGCCAGCTATCGAGCGCCTGGCGGGTGAAGTGCAGCGGGGCGACAATTTTGCCGAACGGCGTGTCGGACGTCGCCAGAGCGTCATTCATCGCCGGCGTGATCCGGCTGGGCAGATACCAGTTATGCGCTTCCGACAGCACCACCCCGCCACAGGACAAGCGGACATGGCGATAGCCGACCGCGGGCCCGGCGCCCGCATCCAGCAATTGCCGCAGATCGGCGGGCGGTGGCGCATCGGCATTACGTACCGGGCTGGCGGTGATGCGGCCCGAACTGGCAGTTATGTCAGCTATGTGGCGCGCGGCGCACCACTGGCCCAGCGCGGCGGTCGCGCTATCCTGCGCGGCCAGCGTTTTTTCGAAAGCCGGTAACGGCGAGATCGTGCAGCCCGACAGCATCGCGAGCGATGTTATCAGGGTAATCGCCCGGATCATTTTTAGATGCCGCCCGGAACAACCAGCTTGCCCATGGCTTCCAGCCCCGCCACCAGCGCCCGGCTGCACGCTGCCAGCACCTCGGGTTCGACCGAGCGGATCACGAAATTGGCACCGGTGCGGCCTTCTTTCCAGAATGGATAGCTGCCGATCTGAGTGCCGGGATGGGCTTGTTCGGTGGCGTGCAGCAGCGGCGCGACCTCGCTTTCCTGCACCCAGCTACCCACCGTTTCCGACAGCAGCAAGGCGCCGCCCGCCAAGGTTCCCGACAAGGCGTCGAGCATGCCCGCCGTAATCGACGGCACCCCCGCCATGATGAAGATATTGCCATGACGGATGCCCGGCGCTCCGGTATAGCGGTTGGGGATCAGGGTCGCGCCCTCGGGAACGCGGGCCATGCGCAGCCGGGTTTCGGTCAGCCCGCCGCGGGTTTCGTAATAGCCGGTCAGGATCTGGCGCGCGTCCGGATGGATGACCACGCCAACCCCCAGCGCTTCGGCGATGGCGTCCACGGTGATGTCATCGTGCGTTGGGCCGATCCCGCCGGTGGTGAACAAATAATCGTTGCGCGCGCGCAGGATGTTGACCGCCTCGACGATGGCCGGGGTGTCGTCGGCGACAACCCGCACTTCTTTCAGGCGGATACCGTGGATGCCCAGCCAGCTTGCAATCTGGGCGATGTTCATGTCCTGGGTGCGGCCCGACAGGATCTCGTCGCCGATCACGATCAGCGCGGCGGTATAGATGCGGGACGATTCGGCCATGGCGACGGATTAGGTCGCGCGATGCGTTTGGACAAGGTTGCAAAGCCCGATGCACGGATGAGTGTACCGTTCATGCATCGCGCCCCGTAAGGGAGCCGCTATCGTTTTTTCAACAGGCGCGCGATATCGATAGCGGTGCTGATCCCGGCACTGATGCGGTGCTGGTCATAACTGATGTCGAGCTGCCAATTGTCATGGTGGGGCACGATCCAGGCGACAAAAATGGCGGCCCTGGCCTTGGATTCGTAATAAAGCGTCGGGGTGATGGTCAGGCGACCGGTCGGGGTGACGTTGAATTCTGCGGCATAGGTTTGCGATGAATGCGACCAGATCACCGTCGTACCAAGATTGAACAGTGCATTGAAGGTGTAATTCGCGGGCAGTTCGAGGACGGCGTGAAGGTCGTTGTCATAGGACGCCTTGAACGCCAGTTTGAACTTTTCACTGTTCGCGAGCGCCAGTTTCGCGCCCCAACTGGTGTCGTCGCGGTCCAGTTCGAAACCGGGCAGCACGCCAAGCCTGATTTCCTTGCCATCGGTTCCCAACTCCGGTTCCAGCGTGAACTGCGGCACGACGGTGGGAGCGGAGCCGACGCCCGGACGATCGGCAGCGATCTGCTGCGCGTGCACTGGGGGCGCCAGAAAAAGCGCAATGGCGAAACTGGTGAAGACGGGCCGCATGAGCCTATCGCTGGCATTTGCGCCGGAAATGCAAGTAAATATGAACAAAAAAAGGCCCGATCGTTGCCGACCGGGCCTATGAAGTTTTGGGAGAGGATGCCTGAAAGGCCTGTTCCTTAAGCCGGAAATTGCGACATGCTGCAAGTGCGAAAAGGTCCGTCGCGGTTGCAAAAAACGCAAAACAGAAGCCGAAACCGCTCATATCAATCCCGTTTACCCGGAGCTAGTCGAAGGGCTGCACTTCTTTCTTGAGGCTACGCGAGGCGCAAGAAAGAAGGGCAGTGCTTCGACTAGCTCAACATAGACAGGGTGTGGCGCAGATATAGCGCCGATATAGAGCAGGTTACCTTAGTCGATCACGCCATACAGATCATGGGCATCGGCATCCTCGATCGTCGCTGTCACAATGTCGCCCGGAGCGAGCGTTTCCGGAACATTGCGCAGGAAAACCTGGCCGTCGATCTCGGGCGCGTCGGCTTGGCTGCGGCCTGTAGCGCCGATGTCGCCGTCTTCGTCGGGCTCGCCGACCTCGTCGATGATGACCGGCAGGCTGCGGCCAACCTTGGCGGCAAGCTTGGCGGCGCTGATTGCCGAGGTTTTCTCCATCAGCCGGGCGTAACGCTCTTCCTTGACTTCTTCCGCCACCGCGCCGGGCAATTCGTTGGCGCTGGCGCCCGCAACAGCCTCGAACCGGAACGCGCCGACCCGGTCGAGTTGCGCTTCATCCAGCCAATCGAGCAGATATTGGAAATCCGCCTCGGTTTCGCCGGGAAAACCAACAACAAAGCTGGAGCGCACGGCGATATCGGGGCATATTTCGCGCCACGACTTCAGCCGCTCCAGCACTTTTGCCTCGTTGGCAGGACGCTTCATCGCCTTGAGCACGGCAGGCGCGGCGTGCTGGAACGGGATATCGAGGTACGGCGTCAGCAAGCCCTGCGCCATCAGCGGGATCACCGCATCGACATGCGGATAGGGATAGACGTAATGCAGGCGCACCCACGGCGGCGCGCCTTGCGGGGTGCGCAGCTCGCCCAGTTCGCGCGCGAGGTCAGTCATATGCGCACGGACTTGTTGGCCGTGCCAGTCGCGCGGTTCGTGCCTGGTATCGACGCCATAAGCCGAGGTATCCTGGCTGATCACCAGCAATTCGCGTGTGCCCGCCGCGACCAGCTTTTCAGCCTCGCGCAGCACCGCATCGATGCGGCGGCTGGCCAGTTTGCCGCGCAATTGCGGGATGATGCAGAATGAGCAAGAGTGGTTGCAACCCTCTGAAATCTTGAGATAACTGTAATGCCGGGGGGTCAGCTTGATATCGAAATCGGCGGGCTGCGGAATCAAATCGACGTAAGGCCCACGGGCAGGGGGAGCGGCCTCGTGGACCGCGCCGACGACGGCGTCATATTGATGCGCGCCGGTCACCGCCAGCACTTGCGGAAAGCGCGCGCGGATGGCATCGGCCTCGTTGCCCATGCAGCCGGTGACGATCACCCGGCCATTTTCGTTGATTGCCTCGCCGATCGCGGCCAGGCTTTCCTCCTTGGCCGAATCGAGAAAGCCGCAGGTATTGACCAGCACCACGTCGGCCCCGGCGTAATCCGCGCTCATCGCATAGCCGTCGGCGCGCAGCCTGGTCAGGATGCGTTCGGAATCGACCAGCGCCTTGGGGCAGCCCAGGCTGACCATGCCGATGCGCGGGCTTGCGGGGATTTCGGTCGGGTCCAGCCGCTGTGTTGAATTGCGTGTCATGGGCCGCGCCCCTACACGTTGCGTCGGCTCTGCGCTACTGTTGCCGTTTTGGGGGATACCAATGGGACCGATCAACTGGCTGGCGGTCATCATGTCGGCCACTTTGGCGTTTGCGGTGGGGCTGGTGTGGTACGGGCCGCTGTTCGGCGGCGCCAATCTGTTTGGCCGGATAACCGCCGCGCCCGGCGAAGTTCAGGAAAAGGGCAGGGGTGTGTTTGGCGGCATCGCTGGCGCCTTGCTGTTGCAGGCATTGTCGGCGCTGATGCTGGCGCATAATTTCGCGCGGCTGGGTGCGGACAAGCTGGCGGCCAAGCCGTGGCTGTACTGGATGCAGTCGGGCGGCATCGCCTTTGCTTTCATCATCCCCGCCTTGTGGATCAGCTATGCCCACCAGCGCATCAACCGCCGCGAAGCCCTGATCGATGCCGGGTTCTGGATGGTGGTTTACCTGGCGATGGGGACCGTGTTCTGGGTATTGCGGTGAGTCACAGCGACGTGCGGTAAATCCGGTTCACTTAAATCCTCTCCCTTTGGGGGAGGTGGCAGCCCGCAGGCTGACGGAGGGGGCGGCTTCGTGGACTTTCTTTCGTCAATGTTGCGCTCGGTTCACCCCCTCCGTCTCGCTTCGCGAGCCACCTCCCCCGGAGGTGGAGGATTGAGCGGTGCAGATTTAGCCATCTTAGCTCTAGCTGCGCTGCGCTGCGCTGCGCCGCTCAGGGTTGATACCTCTTGCGCATCGCCTCCAGCGAAGCCTCGTGCGTCAGGTCGAGTTGCAGCGGGGTTACCGAAATGAAACCGTCGCTGATCGCCTCCAGATCGGTGTCATGGCCGGGGGTGTGTTCGATGCCGTGGAGGCCGAACCAGAAATAGGGAAAGCCGCGCGGATCGACGCTTTCGACCAGCGATCCGCGCGCGTAATCGTGAAATCCCTGGCGGACCACGCGGATGCCTGCGACCCGGTCGGCGTCCACCGGCGGAAAATTGACATTGACCAGCGTGCGCGGCGCAAACGGCACATCGAGCAGCGGGCGCAGCACCTGCGCGCCCCAATGCGCGGCGGTGGCGAAGGGCACGCGGTCGGCCATGCCTTCCTTTGAGTAAACCTGGCTGAGCGCGATCGAACGGATGCCCGCCAGCGCGCCTTCCAATGCGGCGGCGACGGTACCCGAATAGGTGACGTCATCGCCCAGATTGGCGCCGCGATTGACCCCTGACAGGATCAGGTCTGGGGGCTCTGGCAGTATCTTGCGCAGCGCCATGGTGACCGCGTCGGTGGGGGTACCGCTGACCGAAAAGCGCCGCGCATCGTGCTTCCGCAGGCGCACCGGGCGGGTGAGGGTCAGCGAATGGCCCGCGCCCGATTGTTCCTCGGCTGGCGCGCAGATCCAGATGTCATCCGACAACTGCCGCGCGATCGCTTCCAGCACCACCAGCCCCGGCGCGTGGATGCCATCGTCATTGGTCAGCAGGATGCGCATCGCAGAACCTTTTCAAATGGCGGGCGTCAGCACTTCGACCCCGCCCATATAGGGCAGCAACGCTGGCGGCACGGTGACCGAGCCATCGGCTTGCTGATAATTTTCCAGCACCGCCACCAGCGTGCGACCCACCGCCAGCCCCGAGCCATTGAGGGTATGGACGAATTCGGGCGCGGGTTTGCGGTTATCTTCGCTGGGTGACGGGCGATAGCGGGCGTTCATCCGCCGCGCCTGAAACGGCCCGCAGTTTGAACAGGAGGAAATCTCGCGATAAGCGCCTTGCCCCGGCAACCACACTTCCAGATCATAGGTCTTCTGCGCGGTAAAGCCCATATCCCCGGCGCAGAGCAGCATCCGGCGATAGGGCAGGTCGAGCGCCTGCAGGATCGATTCGGCGGCCCGGGTCATGCGCTCATGCTCGGCGGCTGACTCTTCGGGGCGGCAGATCGAGACCATCTCGACTTTTTCGAACTGGTGCTGGCGGATATAGCCGCGTGTATCCTTGCCCGCCGCGCCCGCTTCGGAACGGAAACAGGGGGTCAGTGCGGTCATCCGCAAGGGCAAGGCGCTGTCGGCCAGTATCTGTTCGCGCACGGCATTGGTCAGCGAAACCTCGGCGGTGGGGATCAGCCAGTGGCCATCGGTGGTGCGGAACAAATCCTCGGCGAATTTGGGCAATTGGCCGGTCCCGAACGCCGCCTCGTCACGCACCAGCAGCGGCGGCGCGCATTCCATATAGCCGTTGGCAATGGTCTGGCGGTCGAGCATGAACTGGCCCAGCGCCCGTTGCAGCCGCGCCATTGCCCCTCGCAGAAAAGTGAACCGCGCGCCCGAAATCGCCGCGCCGGTTTCGAAATCCAGCCCCAGCGCGGGACCGATGTCGGCATGTTCGCGCGGGGCAAAAGCGAATGCGCGCGGGCTGCCCCAGCGTGAGACTTCGACGTTTCCAGCTTCATCGACACCGTCGGGAACGTCGGCGTCGGGCAGGTTGGGGAAACGCGCCAATTCGTCCTGCAACCGCGCGGTCAGCGCCTTCTCTTCGGCTTCGAGCGCGGGGAGGGTCTGTTTCAGCGTGGTCACTTCGGCCATCAACGCCGCCGCTTCATCATCCGCCTTGCGCGCCTTGGCCGCGCCGATCGCCTTTGACGCCTCGTTGCGGCGATTCTGCGCCTCCTGCATCCGCGTGGCAACGGCTCGGCGCTGCGTATCGAGCGCCAGGATTGCCGAGGCGGCTGGTTCCGCACCCCGGCGTTGCAGCCCTTCGTCGAAGCCTTGCTGATTTTCGCGGATGAATTTGATATCGTGCATGGGTTTGGCGGGTATTGGCCGCGACCGGTGCGGTCAAGTTTGGCGTGTCAGTTCTTGCCGCCCATGTTCATCCCGCCCATGTTCATTTTGGCCATATCATCCGAGCCACCGCCCGCCGCTTCGATGCGCAGCTTCGCGGACAGCGTCTTGCCATCCTGGAAATGGAAAATAATCGTGCTGCTACCACCCGGCGTCAGCGTGGGCGCCAGGTTGAAGGCCATGACATGCTTGCCAGCGGGGGCGAAGCTTACCTGTGCACCGGGCGCGATGGCGACTTGCGCCAAAGGCTGCATGGTTCCGCCGCTGGTTTCGTGCATTTCGGTCTTTTGCGCGCCCGTGATATCGACGCCGACCAGAGTCACAGGCGCGTTGGTCGCATTGGCCAGGGTGAAATAGCCCGCGCCGGGATTGCCCTTCACTGCGGGCAGCACCAATCGCGCCTCTGACACACTGATGGGGGAGGCAGCGGCGGCACTTTTAGGCGCGTGGTGCCGGTGATGGCATCCGGCCAACGCCAGCATCGCGCCAATCAAGATCGAAACAGAGGTCTTCATGCGCTGATGCCTTTATCCGGGAACCGCCCAGTGCTCGGTAAATTCCTGCGCCCCGCTAATGCGTTGCGGCTCTTGTGCCAAGCGAAAGCGCACCTATATCGCCCCCCGGAATGGGATATTTCCCGAGCTGCCCAGCCGCCTTGCCAATCGCGGGAGGCGCAACGCGCGGTGTCATCGTTCAACTAAGGAATGGGGTACAATGGCTAAAGTAATCGGCATCGACCTTGGCACGACCAACAGCTGCATCGCGGTGATGGATGGCGGCAAGCCCAAGGTTATCGAAAATTCCGAAGGCGCGCGCACGACGCCTTCCATCGTCGCCTTCACCAAGGATGGTGAGCGGCTGATCGGCCAGCCCGCCAAGCGGCAGGCCGTGACCAATCCGGACAATACGGTTTTCGCGGTGAAGCGCCTGATCGGTCGCCGCTTTGAAGATCCGATGACGCAAAAAGACATGAGTCTGGTCCCCTACAAGATTGCCAAGGGCAAGAACGGCGATGCCTGGGTTTCTGCTGGCGGCACCGATTACAGCCCGTCGCAGGTTTCGGCCTTCATCCTGCAAAAGATGAAGGAAACCGCCGAGGCTTATCTGGGTGAAACCGTGACCCAAGCGGTCATCACCGTGCCCGCCTATTTCAACGATGCCCAGCGCCAGGCGACCAAGGACGCCGGGCAGATTGCCGGGCTGGAAGTGCTGCGCATCATCAACGAGCCGACTGCGGCGGCGCTGGCCTATGGTCTGGACAAGAGCGACGGCAAGACCATCGCCGTTTATGACCTTGGCGGCGGCACCTTCGACATCTCCGTGCTGGAAATCGGCGACGGCGTGTTCGAGGTGAAGTCGACCAATGGCGATACTTTCCTGGGCGGTGAAGATTTCGATGCCAAGCTGGTCGAATATCTGGCGGGCAAGTTCAAGGCCAAGGAAGGCCTCGACCTCAAGAACGACCGTCTCGCCCTGCAGCGGCTGAAGGAAGCCGCCGAAAAGGCCAAGATCGAGCTATCGTCGGCGCAGTCCACCGAAATCAACCTGCCGTTCATCACCGCGCGCATGGAAGGCGGCGCGACAACGCCGTTGCATCTGGTCGAAACCATAACCCGTTCCGATTTGGAACGGCTGGTCGCCGATCTGATCCAGCGCACGATGGAGCCTTGCCGCAAGGCGCTGGCCGATGCCGGGTTGAAGGCGTCGGACATCGATGAAGTCGTGCTGGTCGGCGGCATGACCCGCATGCCCAAGGTGCGCGATGCGGTGAAGGATTTCTTCAACCGCGAGCCGCATACCGGCGTCAACCCGGACGAAGTCGTGGCGATGGGCGCTGCCATTCAGGCTGGCGTGCTGCAAGGCGACGTCAAGGATGTGCTGCTGCTCGACGTCACCCCGCTGAGCCTGGGGATCGAGACGCTGGGCGGCGTGTTCACCCGCATGATCGACCGCAACACGACGATCCCGACCAAGAAAAGCCAGGTCTATTCGACCGCCGAGGACAACCAGCAGGCGGTGACGATCCGCGTGTTCCAGGGCGAGCGTGAAATGGCGGCGGACAACAAGCCGCTGGGCCAGTTCGACCTGATCGGCATTCCCGCTGCCCGGCGCGGCGTGCCGCAGATCGAGGTGACCTTCGATATCGATGCCAACGGCATCGTTAACGTCACCGCGAAGGACAAGGGCACCGGCAAGGAGCAGCAGATCAAGATCCAGGCCTCGGGCGGGCTCAACGACGCGGACATCGACCAGATGGTCCGGGATGCCGAGAAGTTTGCCGAGGAAGACAAAAAGCGGCGTGCCGCAGCCGAAGCGCGCAACAACGCCGACAGCCTGGTGCACTCCACCGAAAGCCAGCTCAAAGAAATCGCCGACAAGATCGATCCGGCGTTGAAGGCCGAAATCGAAGCGGCCGTGGCTGAGACCAAAGCGGCCATCGAAGGCGGCAATGCCGACGAGATGACCGCCAAAACTCAGGCGCTGACCGAGAAAGCCATGAAAATGGGTCAGGCGATCTACGAAAAGGAACAGGCAGCCGCTGCTTCGCCCGGCGCGGACGCGCATGCCCATGCTGGCGGTGAAGACGTGGTCGATGCCGAGTTTTCGGAAGTCGACGACAAGGGTTGATCCAAAGCATCGCGCCAAAAAGTGGGAACCGGTTTTTGGCTACAAGCGATGCGGCACGAATAACTGACGAACCCTGCCGTTTGCGTTATGGCGTAAACGGCAGGGGGCTCGGCGTCGGGCATCTTTGACACCGTTTGGAGGGCGGCAATGGCGGCCGAAGCTGATTTTTACGAATTATTGCAAGTATCGCGCGATGCCGACGACGGCACGCTGAAATCCGCTTACCGCAAGCTGGCGATGCGTTTTCACCCGGACAAGAACCCCGGCTGCCACGAATCCGAAGCCAAGTTCAAATCGATCTGCCAGGCCTATGAATGCCTGAAAGACCCGGAAAAGCGCGCGGCCTATGACCGCTTTGGCCATGAAGCGTTCCAGAACGGCAACATGGGCGCGGCTGGCGGCGGCAGGGGCGCGGGCTTTTCCGACATAGGCGATATTTTCGAATCGATCTTTGGCAATGGTTTTGCGGGCGGCGGTGGCCAGCAGGCGCGGCGTGGCGCCGACCTGCGTTACGACATGGAAATCAGCCTGGATGAGGCGTTCCACGGCAAGCAGGCCGAGATCGAAATCGACGTCGCGCAAAGCTGCGAACCCTGCGGCGGCACCGGCGCCACCCCCGGCACCGGGGCAAAACGCTGCACCATGTGCGGCGGACAGGGCAAAGTCCGCACCCAGCAGGGCTATTTCATGATGGAGCGCGCCTGCCCGACCTGCATGGGGGCCGGCCAGGTTATCGAAAAACCCTGCCGCGCCTGCGCTGGCGAAGGCCGCATCGATCGCGCGCAAAAACTCGAAATCGCCATCCCGCGCGGCGTCGACACCGGCACCCGCATCCGCCTGACTGGGCGTGGTGAAGCTGGCCCCAACGGCTCACCCCCCGGCGACCTCTACATCTTCCTCCACATCCGCCGCCACCCGGTCTTCGAACGAGACGGCACCACGCTGGTCACGCGTGCCCCGATCAGCTTCACCATCGCGGCATTGGGAGGTGAAATCACCATCCCCGGCCTCGACGGTCAACGCCACGTCGTGCCGATCCCCGCGGGCATCCAGTCCGGCAAGCAACTGCGCAAACGCGGCGCCGGGATGCCCGTGCTGAACGGTCGCGGCGTCGGCGATATGGTCGTCGAAATCATGGTCGAAACCCCGACCAAGCTGTCCGTCCGCCAAAAAGAACTGCTGCGCGAGTTTCAGGATGGCGAAACCGGGGATGAATCGCCGCAGAGCAAGGGGTTTTTTGACCGGTTGAAAGAAGCGTGGACGGATTTGACTGAGTAAAGGCTGAGCGAAGGTCCGAGGGGCAAACCCCTCGGGCACCATTTTGTTGTGCTGCAACCGAGACGTGCGGAGGTTGGCAGGCAGGTGAAGACTGTTTTGAGCGGATTTCCACCACTATCCCTACGTGGTATGCCTA
>JALYHR010000050.1 GCA_030776465.1 Pseudomonadota bacterium | reverse complement strand
ACGAACAAGCCGTGGACGTGGTAGATCGGCAGGATGTGGATCAGGACATCATCGGCGTCCCATTGCCACAACTCCTTCAGCGTGGCGGCATTGCTGTACAGATTGCCATGGCTGAGCATCGCCCCTTTCGAACGCCCGGTGGTGCCCGAAGTGTAGAGAATCGCGGCAAGGTCATCGCCAGCGCGCATCGCCACCGGCGCGGCTTCATCGGGCAGAACGTCCATCAGGCTGCCGAAACCGTCAACGCCCAGCGTGACCACCGCAGCGACCCCCGCCATGGCGCGCACCGCCGCCTCGTCCGCCGGACGGCAGACCACCACCGCCGGTTCGGCATCGCCCAGAAAATACGCCAGTTCCGCCGCCGTATAGGCCGTGTTCAGCGGCACGAAGATCATCCCCGCCCGCAATGCCGCGAGATAAAGCAGTACCGCAGCGGGCGATTTGTCGACCTGGACCACGACGCGCTCACCCGCCGCGCCGCCCAGCGCGATCAGCCGCGCCGCCAGCCGTCCGGTTTCCCGATCGAGGTCGGAAAATCGCAACAGCGGTGTCTCGCCATCGATCAGGAACGGCTTGTCTCCTGCCCGGGCGGCAATTTCGAGAAAATGCGCGAGCAGATTGTGGTTCGTGGTCATGGCCGTGACCTGCGCAGGAAAGTCTTGCGATGCAAGCCCCGCGACCCAGGCGCGATGGATTAACCGCCGGAACGGTTGCATGAAGCGGTTTGCCGGATGGCGGAGCGGTGCTATCAGCCGCCCCAAGACCGGCCTCCGCATTATACCGGGGATTGCCGGTGTCGTTTGATCGGATTGGTGGAACACTTGGGCAGACCGATTTTTTTCGACCCATCGGGGCGGCGTCGGCGCTGGACCCGGCGGGGGATCTTTTTCGCGCTGATCGGGCTGGTGCTGCTGGCGGTGGCCTTTGCCTCGACCGTGATCACCATTCCCGCCCCCTCGCCCTTGCCGCTCGGCTTCGAACGGCACACGCCGCTGCGTTTCCGCGCGCAGGTCAGCCGTCTCTCCAACGGGCTGACTGCGCTGTTTGCGCCCAGTGCCAAGGCTACTCTGCACCCCGCCGGGCGCGGTCGCCCCGCGCCGCCGATCTCGGTCGGCTTTTATCCCAATTGGTCCGACGAAACCGCGCCGTCGCTGGCCAAGAATATCGGCCAGCTCGACTGGCTGGTTCCCACGACTTTGGCGATCGACAAGAACGGCAATCTCAAGATCAGCGAAGACCTGGTGATGCGCCGCATCATCGTCAACAGCCTGCATCGCCCGCTGGTGCTGCCGATGGTCCAGAACGTGGTCAACGATGTCTTTTCAACTGGTGCGACCAATGCGCTGTTGCACGATCCAGTCAAGCGCCGCGCGTTCATCGCCGGGCTCGAGGCCTATCTCGATAAATACAACGACGCCGGGGTGGTGTTCGATTTCGAAGCGATCGCGCCCGCCGACATGGGGCGTTATCGCGAATTGATCGCCGAGACCGACAAGGCCTTCGACAAGCGCGGCCGGCTGGTCGCGGTCACCATGCCGCTGGGCAACAAGGATTGGGTGCCCGGCCAATTCGCGTCGGTCGCCGACAAGGTCATCCTGATGGCCTATGACGAACATTGGCAAGGCGGCGCCGCTGGCCCGATCGCGTCGAACACCTGGTTCTACAATGAAGTCATCGGGGCGCTGCGCCAATTGCCCGCCGACAAGGCGATCGTCGCCCTGGGCAGCTATGCCTATGACTGGCACGACGGTCACGCCGATGGCTTGACCGTGGAAGAAGCCTGGCTGGCCGCCAACGATGCCGACGCGTCGCCGACCTTCGACCGCAATTCGGGCAACACCGGGTTTTCCTATCTCGACGATAACAGCCGCCACGATGTCTGGATGGTCGATGCGGCGACCTCGTGGAACGAGATGTTGACCCTGTCGCGGCTGGGGGTAAACGGCGTCGCGCTGTGGCGCATGGGGTCGGAAGATCCCGGTTTCTGGCACGCGCTGGCAGCATGGCGCGGGGGCACCATGCCCGAGCTGTCATCGATCGATCAGGAAGGCAATGTTGACGTCGAGGGTCAAGGCGAGATCCTGCGCATTACCGCAACCCCTACACTGGGTGAGCGGCAGGTCCATTTCGACCCGCGCAGCAAGCTGATCACCGGCGAAAACTACCTCTCGTTACCAACCCCTTTCGTCGTCCAGCGCACGGGCGCGGAGGCCCGGCGCGTAGCCTTGACTTTCGATGATGGCCCCGATCCAATCTGGACACCGCAGATCCTGTCGATCCTGGAAGAATACCACGTTCCCGCGACATTTTTCGTCATCGGCGAAAACGGGGTCGCCAATCGCAGCTTGCTCGAACGCGAGGTCCGCGATGGCGATGATATCGGCAATCACACCTATACCCACCCCAATCTTGCGCAGGAATCGCCCACCGGCGTCAATCTTGAGCTGAATTTCACCCAGCGCCTGGTCGAAGCTTACACCGGACACTCGATCCGCCTGTTCCGCGCCCCCTATTTCGGGGACGCCGAACCGACCACCGCCAACGAACTCGGCCCCGCCCTGCAAGCGCAGCAGCATGGCTATACCGTCGTGGGACTGCACGTCGATCCCGGCGACTGGACCAGGCCCGGTGCCAAGGCGATCGTCGACCAGACGCTGGCGCAAGTGAAAGCCGCTAGCCCCGACCGTTCGGCCAATGTCATCCTGCTGCACGATGGCGGCGGCAATCGCGCCCAGACCGTCGCCGCGCTGCCCGGCATCATCGTCGGGCTGCAACAGGCGGGCTATACCATCGTTCCCGCCGCTACGCTGGCCGGGTTGTCGCATGACCAGGTGATGCCCGAACTATCGGGCGTGGACCTGGCGGCGATCCGCGCCGATGTCTTTGCCTTTACCGCAGTGGGCTTTACCATCGTCGCGCTCAACTGGACCTTTTTCTTCGCCATCGCGCTGGGCATCTCGCGCGCGGTGCTGCTGACCGCGCTCGCCATGCTGCCCGGCGGCCGCAAACCGCCCATGCCCGATGCCACTTTCCGGCCCAAGGTCACGGTGATCGTCCCCGCCTTCAACGAAGAACGGGTGATCGAATCCTCGGTCCGGCGCATCCTGGAAAGCACCTACCCCTATCTCGACGTGATCGTCGTCGATGATGGCTCGAAAGACCGCACCAGCGCCATCGTCGCCGCCACCTATGCCGGCAATCCCCGCGTCAAGCTGATGACGCTGGTCAACGGCGGCAAGGCCAAGGCACTGAACGAGGCGCTGAAACAGGCCACCGGCGAAATCATCGTCGCGCTGGATGCCGACACCCAGTTCGAAAAACAGACCGTGCTGCAACTGGTGCGCTGGTTCAGCGATCCGCAAATCGGGGCCGTGGCGGGCAATGCCAAGGTCGGCAATCGCGTCAATCTTGTGACCCGCTGGCAAGCCGTCGAATACGTCACCGCGCAGAATATCGAGCGCAAGGCGCTGACCCGCTTCGACGCGATCATGGTCGTGCCCGGCGCCGTCGGGGCATGGCGCCGCGCCGCGCTGGACGACGTCGGCGGCTATCCCGAAGACACCCTGGCCGAAGACCAGGACCTGACCATCGCCATCCAGCGCAAGAAATGGAAAGTCGCCTACGACGAAGAAGCCGTCGCCTGGACCGAAGCCCCCGAAAGCTTCCGCAGCCTCGCCCGGCAACGCTTCCGCTGGTCGTTCGGCACGCTGCAATGCCTGTGGAAACACCGGATCATCCTGCGCACCGGCAAACCCGGCGGGCTATCCTATATCGGCATGCCCCAGGCCTGGCTGTTCCAGATTATCTTCGCCGTCATCTCGCCCGCCATCGACCTGGCGCTCGTCATCTCCGTCGTCGGCACCGCATTCCGCGTGCAGCAACACGGCTGGGCGCAAACCCAGACCGACGTCCTGCGCATGTTCTTCTATTGGCTGGCGTTTTCCTCGATCGACCTCGTCTGCGGCTATGTCGCCTATCGCCGCGATGGCCGCGAAAAACATTTCCCCGCATTCCTGCTGCTCGCCCAGCGCTTCGTCTATCGCCAACTGATGTACAGCGTCGTCATCCGTGCCGTCTCCGCCGCCCTGCGCGGCGTCGGCACCAGTTGGGGCAAGCTGGAACGATCCGGCAGCGTGACGGCACCGGAGTTGGGGACGAGCGCGGTTGAGGCGGCGGAATAGGGCAGGGTAAGGGTAAGGATAGGTTCGAGGGGCAAACCCCTCGAGCTCCCCGTCATGTCGTCGTTGCGCGCCACCGATGCGCCGCGCCCCGACGCGAAGTGGCAAAAATATGAACTTTATATCCGTGCAGACGAATGGCGGAAATTGGTGGGAAGCTGCCGTTTCTGCGTCGGTAAAAGTTGGCAGGCTGCCGCCGATCCTTACCTAGAGCGGGATGAGATTTGGTTGAATCGCCGGGGGATTCCCAAGGGCGAATTTTTCTGATTCAAGCTGTTTGCTGGGTTTGGAGGCTGGCAAGGATGGCACGACCATATTCGATTGATCTTCGGGAGCGCGTGGTATTGGCAGTTGAGCTTGACGGACTGTCTCGCAATGCGGCTGCACGGCGCTTTGGTGTGGCGATCAGCACGGCGGTGAACTGGTTGCAGCGACACCGCGACACAGGGAGTGCAGCTCCTGGACAAATGGGTGGGCACAAACCGCGCAAGTTGACTGGTGAACATCGGGATTGGCTTCTGGAGAGGAGCAAGACTGATTTTACCCTGCGTGGCCTCCAGGCGGAACTTGCGGCACGCGGGATCACGGTCGATTACCGGACGGTTTGGTCGTTTGTGCATGATGAAGGTCTGAGCTTCAAAAAAAAGTGTGCTTCCAGCCGAGCAACTGCGCCCCAAGGTCGCC
>JALYHR010000049.1 GCA_030776465.1 Pseudomonadota bacterium | reverse complement strand
GCCGAATACCTGGCTTTCCACGAGGGGTTGCTGGCTGGCGAAAAGACCGAATTTCGCGAATGGGAAGCCAATACCCCTTATTTCGAGGGCTGCATGCCGATCGAGGTGATGGCGGCCCGCGGAGTCGATACGTTGCGCTTCGGACCGATGAAGCCGGTCGGGCTGGACGACCCGCGCACTGGCCGCTGGCCCTATGCCGTGGTCCAACTGCGCCAGGACAACAAGCTGGGCACGCTGTGGAACATCGTCGGTTTTCAGACCAAGCTCAAGCATGCCGAGCAGACCCGGTTGTTTCGCACCATTCCCGGCCTCGAACACGCCGAATTCGCCCGGCTGGGCGGGTTGCACCGCAACACCTTCCTCAATTCCCCGCGCCTGCTCGACCGGCAGCTACGGCTGCACAATGCACCGCACATCCGCTTTGCGGGCCAGATCACCGGCTGCGAGGGCTATGTCGAAAGCGCCGCGATCGGCCTCATCACCGGCATCATGGCGGCGCATGAACTGTCCGGGCAAGATTGGACTCCGCCTCCGCCGACGACCGCGCTGGGGGCCTTGTTGTCGCACATTACCGGCGATGCCGAGGCGGAAAGCTATCAGCCGATGAACGTCAATTTCGGGCTGTTCCCCCCGGTAGGCCCGTTCAACGAAGCAGGCCGCAAGATGAAAAAGCCCGACCGCAAGCTCGCTTATACGGGCCGCGCCAAGGCCGATTTAAGTGGCTGGCTCCCACGCATCGTCGTCTGATTTGGGGCCATCAGAATCGCCTTTGCCGCGTCCGGAACCCGAATCCCCGCCGCTGCTGCAGGATGGCTTGCGGTGCTTCTTCTTGGCATCCTTGGCGGTATCATAGGCAGCTAGCTCGGCGGGGGTGATGATTCCGTCGTGATTGCTGTCGATCTCCTTGAAACGGTCGGAGGTCTTGACCGCCCATTCCTCGAAACTCAGCATGTTGTCGTGGTTGATGTCGAGCTTTTGAAACGCTTTCACCCGCGTGCTCAGCATCTCGGTGCGACTGATCTGGCCGTCGCGGTTCTTGTCGAAGCGGGTAAAGCGTTTCTGCTCGGTCGAAGCCTTGGGCTTGCCCACGCGCGGCAGCGATGCGCCCCGCACATGCGCAGCGGCGCTGGGCAATGCAATCGGCGTATCATCGGCTGATGACGCGGCGCCAGCGTCGGCAGCGTTCGAAATATCGGGCGGCGGAAGCCCGCGCGCGAGTTCCGCTCGCCCCTGCCACCAGAATAATCCGGCAGAAACCATTAACAACGCCGCAAGGGCGCCCAATACCATTCGGTTCATGAGCCAGGCCCCCTCCGCCCGCGATGAGTGTCTGGTCACAATTGAATTCAGGAACTTTGAACAAAGTCGCCATTTTGACGAACTTTGTCTACGTATTTACCCTTATAGGTTAAATGCCTAGAATGCCAAGGCGCAAGGCTAATAAAAAGCCGTTTCCACTGATATTTCGTCTGCGAAGATTCAGGCTCCGTTCGCTCAAACCATTCAAAACCGCTAACGGCCGCAGCGCGCGTGGCAGGCGCGCAATGCGCCAGTCGTGCCGCTCCGCCAAAATCCGTGCCGCCGCCAGTTCCTCGGGATGTGAAAGATGCGCGGCAAGATCGCCAATCGCCCAGCCTTTTCCGGCCCGATACGCCGTCTCTCCCGCCTCGGGGTGCCCCACCACCCCAGCCAACGCCGACGCGGCCACCGCGCGCCCCGCAACGAACGCCTCCAGCGCTGCCTGGGCCAGTGGTGCTTCACCCAGCAACATCTCCCAGCCATCGACCAGCGCGACCAGGCTGCCATGCTCCCCCCGCCAGTCGGCCAGCGCGGCCAACAGCGGTTCCCCTTGCGGCCATTTCGCGGCAGGCTCGCGCAATCGATCTCGCCACCACGCCAGCCGGATCTGCGCCAAAATCGGCTCGCGCGCGTTACGCAACTGCTGCGCGAGCCGGGCGTCCAGAGCCAGCAAAGCCAGCCACGCCGGTCGTGCCCGCACCGGGGCATAAGCCAGCGCCAGCCGCGGCACCGGCGGCAAAAGAGCAAGCAGCGATTGATCCACGGCGTTCCTGATCAAGAAAGCCTTGCGTCTTTCCTACTAGCGTCGAGGCGGAAAAACCCTAGCGATTGCAGACCTTGCGCACCGCCGCCAGTATCCGCGCGCTGTTGATCAGCGCCGCTTTTTCCAGATTGGCGGCATACGGCATCGGCACATCCTCGTTGCAGACGCGCAGGACCGGCGCATCAAGATCGTCGAAACCGTCTTCCATGCAGATGGCGACGATTTCAGACGCGATCGAGCAGGTCGGCCAGCCTTCCTCGGCGACGATCAGCCGGTTGGTCTTGGCCAGGCTGGTCAGCACCGCGCCCCGGTCGAGCGGGCGCAGCGTGCGCAAATCGATGACTTCGGCCTCAATCCCCTCGGCAGCGGCCAGTTCAGCGGCTTCCAGCGCCAGCCCGACGGTGATCGAATAGCAGACGATGGTGACATCGCTGCCCTCGCGCACGACCCGCGCCTTGCCGATCGGGATGACATCGTCGTCACCGGTCAGCTCGAAATTGCGCCCGTACAACAATTCGTTTTCCAGAAAGATCACCGGATCCTCGCTACGAATCGCGGCTTTCAGCAGGCCCTTGGCATCATTGGCATCGTAAGGCGCGATCACCACCAGCCCTGGCACTGCCGCATACCACGGCGCGTAATTCTGGCTGTGCTGCGCGCCGACCCGGCTGGCGGCGCCGTTTGGCCCGCGAAATACCACCGGGCAGCGCATCTGGCCGCCCGACATGTAATTGGTTTTGGCCGCCGAATTGATCAAATGATCGATCGCCTGCATCGCGAAGTTGAAGGTCATGAACTCGATGATCGGGCGCAATCCGCCCATCGCAGCGCCGGTGCCGATGCCCGCAAAACCATATTCGGTGATCGGCGTATCGATCACCCGCCGGGGACCGAATTCTTCCAGAAGGCCCTGGGTGACCTTATAGGCCCCCTGATATTCCGCAACTTCCTCGCCCATCACGAAAACACGGTCGTCGCGGCGCATTTCTTCCGCCATGGCATCGCGCAAAGCCTCGCGCAGGGTCACTATGGCGACATTGCGGCCCGCGTCGGATTTGGCTGCGGGCGCGGGCTTGGGTTCGGCGGCCTTGGCCTCTGGTGCGGGCGCCGGGGCCTTGGGCGTTGCCGCCTTGCCCGATTCAGCAGCTTGCGGCGTATCTTCGCGCTTGTCCGCAGGCGCTTTGTCGGCAGTTTCCGAGGCTGCCGCAACATCATCGTCGCCATCGATCATGGCAATGACGGTGCCGACCTTGACCCCATCGGTGCCTTCGGCGACCATTATCTTGCCGATCTTGCCTTCATCGACCGCTTCGAATTCCATCGTCGCCTTATCGGTTTCGATCTCGGCCAGGATGTCGCCCGACTTGACTTCATCGCCCTCCTGCACCAGCCACTTGGCCAGCTTGCCTTCTTCCATTGTCGGCGACAGCGCCGGCATTTTCAGCTCGACGGCCATCAGTAGTTCTCCACCAGAATATCAGTCGCCAGTTCGGAAAGATCAGGCTCGGGCGAATTCTCGGCAAAATCGGCCGCTTCGGTGACCACCGCGCGTATCCTCTTGTCGATAGCCTTGATCTGCTCTTCGGTTGTCCCGCGCTTCAGCATTTCGTCGCGGGCATGATCGATCGGATCGTGTTTCTCGCGCATTTCCTGCACTTCCTCGCGGGTGCGATACTTCGCCGGGTCGGACATCGAATGGCCGCGATAGCGATAGGTCTTTAGCTCCAGCAGCACCGGGCCGTTGCCCGCGCGGACGTATTCCAGAGCGATTTCCGTAGCCTGCCGCACTTCCAGCACGTCCATGCCATCGACCGGCAGTCCGGGAATGCGAAATGCGGTGCCGCGCCGGTAAAAATGCGTCTCGGCCGAGCCGCGCTTGACCGCCGTGCCCATGGCGTAACCATTGTTCTCGATCACGAAAACCATCGGCAGCTTCCACAAGCTGGCCATGTTGAAACTTTCGTAGACCTGTCCCTGGTTGGCCGCGCCGTCGCCGAAATAGGCGACGCAAACCCCGCCGTCTTCGCGGTATTTATGCCCAAAGGCCAGCCCGGTGCCCAGTGACACCTGCGCGCCGACGATGCCGTGCCCGCCATAAAAATGATGGTCGACGCTGAACATGTGCATCGATCCGCCCTTGCCGCGCGATATGCCAGCAGCGCGCCCGGTCAGTTCGGCCATGATCAGCTTGGGATCGATGCCATAAGCCAACATATGGCCATGGTCGCGGTAACCGGTAATTACGCTGTCGCGCTTTGGATCGAGTGCGGACTGGATACCGACCGCGACCGCTTCCTGGCCGATATATAGATGGCAAAAGCCGCCGATCAGGCCAAGCCCGTACAATTGGCCAGCCTTCTCCTCGAAGCGGCGGATCAACACCATCTGCTCGTAGAAGTTCAACAGTTCTGCGTCGCTGGCGGCATATTGCCGCGTCGCCTCATGCGCCAATTGCAGGCTGCGCAACTGGATATCGTCCTGCGCCTCGGTGACAGCGGGTGCCGTGACAGATGACGGGGGCGCAGCGCCTTTTGTGGCTGCCTCCGCAGCGGGGGCGCTGGGTTCGGGCGTGGTTGCTTGAGAATTTTTATAGCTCTTGGCCAAGTCGACTACCCCTGGGGAATTGGAAACAAGCCCATATACGCCCAAGCCGCCAAACGGAAAGCCGGTAGATGGAAATTTTATGGCCGGTATGTGCAGCAGCCAAGCGCAAACTCAATGGGTCATCAAGACCATTTCGTCGGGATGGACGACGTTGAGCTTGGCGCGCAGTAATTCCCCGGCCAGATCGGGATCGACATGGTGTGGGTCGAGCAGCCGCACCCGGTTGCGCAGATGGTCGCGCTGCGCCGTCAATTGTTGAATCTGGCGTTGGTGCGTTTCGAGCATGCGCCGGTTTTCGCCCCAGGCCAGCACCCCGCTGGGCCCGACGATGGCGATACCGCTCAGCGCGAGCAAGCAGCACAAGGCGATGGCCTGCACCATGCTTTCCTTCGCCAATCGTGGATCCCGCGCCCGCCTTGCCATACCGCCCATCCATCACAATCGGGCATTTGTCGCAAGCAGTAATGCATCAGTGGCGACTTCGTTGCGGCGAACCGAGTCGCAAATGAGCTAAACCGGGGCAAATGCCGCGCCAACCCCACATCAAGCGCGGGCCTGTTGCGCGATCACCGCCAGAAATGCTGGCCCATAAACCTCACGCTTGCGCGTGCCGACGCCGCTGATATGTTCCAGATCGGCGTCGCAGCGAGGTCGTTTTTCCGCCATCTCACGCAAGGTGCTGTCGTGAAAAATGACATATGGCGGGAGCTTGGCTTCGCGCGCCAGTTCACTCCGACAAGCGCGCAACGCCTCGAACAGCGGGTCGTCGGCCGGATTGGCGACATTGGTGCGAGCGCCGTATCTTTCAGGGGCCCGCCTGACCCTGGATTTCCTGTCGCTTTTGGCTGTGGGGGTACTCACCACCAGCGACATATCCTCCTCACCGCGCAGGAATTCGCGTGCCGAGGCGCCAAGCATCAGTCCGCCATGTTCATTGGTGTCGAGCGCGCCGCGCACGGTCAGGGCACGGGCGACCGACTTGATCAAACCCGCTTCCTCGCCCTGGATGATGCCGAAGACCGACAGCCGGTCATGACCCCTGGCGACAATCCGCTCATTGCTGGTGCCGGTCAGCACCGCCTCGAGATGACCCAGCCCAAAGCTTTGCCCGGTGCGATAGACCGCAGACAGTAGCTTCTGGGCGATCTGACGGACGTCCAACCGGGCTGGCGGGGCCAGGCAATTATCGCAATTGCCGCAGGATGAGGACGGATTTTCGCCGAAATGGCGCAGCAGGATAGCGCGGCGGCATTGGCCGGTCTCGACCAGCGCCCCCAATGCCTCGATGCGGACCCGTTCGGTCGCCTGCCGCTCAGGCTCGACCTCGTTCACGCGCTGGCGGGCGCGGGCAAAATCATCGGCTCCCCACAGCAGCGTCGCCACCGCAGGATCGCCGTCGCGTCCGGCGCGGCCGCTTTCCTGATAATAGCTTTCGATCGATTTGGGCAGTCCGGCGTGGACGACAAACCGCACGTCCGGCTTGTCGATGCCCATGCCAAAAGCGACGGTGGCGACCATCACCATGTCGTCGCTGGCCTGGAAGTCGCTTTGATTCTCGGCGCGGACCTCGGCATGCAGTCCGGCATGATAGGCGCGGATCGGGCGACCGTCGCGACCCAGCGCCAGGGCCAGGCGCTCGGTCATGGCGCGGGTCTGGGCATAGATGATGCCCGGACCGCGATTGGCGTCGATGATCGCCTGCAATTGTTTGGCCAGGCTATCGCGCGGCTGGACGACGTAGTGGATATTGGGCCGGTCGAACCCGGCGACGATCAGGCCATCCTCGGGAATGCCCAACTGTGCCAGGATATCGGCGCGGGTATGAGCATCGGCGGTGGCGGTCAGCGCCAGCCGTGGCACCTGGGCAAAATGATCGAGCAAGGGCCGCAGCAGCCGGTAATCGGGGCGAAAATCATGCCCCCATTCGGATACGCAATGCGCTTCATCGATCGCGAACAGGCTGATGTTGGTTTCGGACAGCAGCTCGCGAAACCCCTCGCCGCTGGCCCGCTCGGGCGCGACGTACAACAAATCGAGCTTGCCGCTGCGCAACTTGTCCAGTGTCTCGCGCCAGTCGCTGTCGACCGAAGTCAGGCTGGCGGCGCGGATGCCCAGTGTTCGCGCCGACCGCAACTGATCGTGTATCAGCGCAATCAATGGCGAAATAACGACGCAGCATCCGTCCAGCGCCACCGCCGGCAATTGATAGCACAGCGATTTACCCGCTCCGGTCGGCATGACTGCCAGCGTGCCTTGCCCAGCCAGCACCCGGCGGACCACCTGTTCCTGCACCCCGCGAAAATTCTCGAAGCCAAAGACATCATGAAGCAGCGTGGCGGCGTCGGAACCCATGGCCACGCCTATACGCAGACAATCGCGCCAAGAGCTACCGGCGATGCATCCATAACCCGGGTTCCCGAGCAATATACGTTTTTGGCGTCGACCATCGCACGCAAGCGACGCTTCATCGCGATTCCGCCCAGCTGCGGATTGTTAATTAACCTGCCTAAATTATAGGCATTATCAACCTTTCAGGAATCGCACATATGCCAGTCAGTCGGCGCCGTTTCATCGGCGCTTTGTCGGTCGGGGTAGTTACCCTTGCCGCCTCACCACGCCTTGCGTTTGCCGCCGTCGCATCGGGCCCACGTCCCGAATTGCTGGCCCGTGCATGGGGCGCGCTCAATGTTCATGGCGGCGCGATCGCGCATCGCGACATCATCGGCATCGTCGATTTTGCCGCAGCCTCGCATGTCCAGCGCTTTCAACTGGTCGATGTCGCGGGCGGGCGGGTGATCGCGACCCATCTGGTGGCGCATGGTCGCGGTTCCGACCCGCGCAATATCGGGCTGGTCGAACATTTGTCCAACCGCCCCGGCTCGAACGCCTCCTGCCAGGGCAGCTTCGTCACGCGCGAGCTTTATTACGGCGAGCATGGCCACTCGCTGCGACTGGACGGGCTCGAACCTGAAAACTGCCTGGCGCGGGAGCGCGGCATCGTTGTCCATCATGCCGCTTATGTGACCGCACAAATGGCCCAGACCCAAGGCCGCATCGGGCGCAGTGAAGGCTGTTTTGCCGTATCGCCCGCCGCCATCGATGAAGTCCTCGCCAAGCTGGCGCCAGGCCGGTTGCTCTTCGCCTGTAAGTAATCCCTAATTCGCCCTCCCGTCCCCCTAGCCGCTTGCGGGAGGGGCCAGGGGTGGGCACTTGCTTACTCGCCTGTGAGCCTGCCCATCCATGCCGATATGGTCTGCCTATTTATGGCCCTGTGACAAACGCTTGCGATTGGCGCGCACCTTCTTCGAATAGTGGCGCAAGGTGGACTGAGTCACCGCTACCGGCGATGTCGCGCCAGACTGCGCCAGTTTCAGCGGCAGTTCGACCATGGCCATCAGCTTTTCGGTGACCATGTCCTGCGTCTCCTTGTGTGCGGCGGCGCCTCCGCCAGCAATCTTGATCGTCCGCAACCCGATAACCATCGCTGAATCGAGCCCCAGCAACCACGCATCCATTCCCAGGGCAAAGGGATTGATCGCAGGAGTGCGCTTGCGCCCGGTCATGCCCGACGTCCAGACAGGCAATGGTAACAATGCGTTGAGCGGACTGGGGCCATAGGGCGATCTCCGGGGCAGTAGATGTCTATAAACGGCGAATCGGGCCAGGGCGACTTGCTCCGATCGCCCATAATTTGGGGGGCCATTGGCTGGGTAACATCGATCCTGCAAAAGCGCCAGACTATCGCCCCAATTTGCTCCGCCCAGCGGTCATACGGCCATGGAACGCTCTCTCCTATCAGCCGTTATGCCACAGGAGCATCAAATGTCGTTCACGCAACTGGATCCGCCCCTGCCCGTACATGTCATCGACAAGGGTGATGGTTATGCCGTGGCGGTCATCGATTAC
>JALYHR010000048.1 GCA_030776465.1 Pseudomonadota bacterium | reverse complement strand
GCCTGCACCCGCGCCGCCGCGCGGGGCATCGTCGCCCCAACTGGAGCCGCCACCCGCGCGCGCGCCGCCACCGCCACCGGCTGGCGGGCCATCGAGCATGGTCATCACGCCGCCATTGCCGCCGACGGAAACCTCGGTGATATAGCGTTCGTTACCATCCTTGTCCTGGTATTTGCGGTGGCGCAACTGGCCCTCGATGTAGATCTTGCTGCCTTTACGCAGATAGCGTTCGACAACGCCGATCAAACCTTCGGAATTGATCACCACGGTGTGCCACTCGGTCTTTTCCTTGCGTTCGCCGGTGGTCTTGTCCTTCCAGTTTTCCGAGGTGGCGATGCGCAGATTGGCAATTCGACCGCCGTTTTGGAAGCTTTTCACCTCCGGATCGGCGCCAAGATTGCCGATCAGAATGACTTTGTTGACGCTGCCTGCCATGACCAAATTCCGCTATAATCCCAGAGCAACCGCGCTCCAGTAGGTGATACCTGCGGCGATGTAGGCCAAGGCAAACAGGTAAAGCAACATGAAGGCCGGCCATTTCCACCCGTTTGTTTCGCGCCGGGTGACAGCGATGGTGGACATGCACTGCGGCGCGAAGACGAACCATGCCAGGAAGGCCAGCGCGGTGGGCAGGGTCCAGTGCGATTTTAGCTGGTCGGCCAGCCGGTGCGAAGTCTGCACTTCATCGCCCGCCGCCGCCACCGCGTAAGTCGTCGCCAGCGAACTGACCGCGACTTCGCGCGCGGCCATCGCCGGGATCAGCGCCAGCGCGATATCGCGGTTGAAGCCGATCGGCTTGACCACCACCGCCAGCCCATTGGCCAGGTGCCCGGCGACCGAAGCATTGATCTGATCCTGGCCATGCTGCGCGCGCGGGAAATTGAGCAGCAGCCACAAGACCACCGTGACCGTAAAGATGATCGTGCCGGCGCGGTGCAGGAATATCCAGGCGCGCTGCATCAGCCCGATCGCCAGATCCCGGGCGCGCGGCATCTGGTATTTTGGCAGTTCCATGATGAAACCGCTGGCCGCGCCCTTGGTCAACGAAGCGCGCAGGATCATTGCCACGATCATCGCCCCGACGATCCCGGCAAGATAAAGAACGAACAGCACCAGCCCCTGCAAGCCGATGTGCAGCCCCACGTCGCGGTTGGGGATGAAGGCGGCGATGATCACCGCATAGACCGGCAGACGGGCCGAGCAGGTCATCAGCGGCGCGATCAGGATCGTGGTCAGCCGGTCTTTCGGATCGGTGATCGAACGGGTGGCCATGATGCCGGGGATGGCGCAGGCAAAGCTGGACAACAGCGGGATGAAACTGCGCCCCGACAGACCGACCGTGGCCATCATCCGGTCCATCAGGAAAGCCGCGCGCGCCATATAGCCCGAGGCTTCCAACGCGAGGATGAAAAAGAACAGGATCAGGATCTGCGGCAGGAACACCACCACTGATCCAACGCCGCTGAGGATGCCGTCGGTCAACAGATCGCGCGGCAATCCCGCCCGGACATGCGCGCGCACGAAGTCGGACATGATGCCGACCACGCCTTGCAGCGCATCGGCGAAAGGCTGCGCACCCGAAAACACGGCCTGGAACATGACGAACAACAGCGCAAACAGGATCAGCGGGCCCAGCCAGGGGTGCAGCAACAGCTGGTCAAGCCGCGAATGCAGGCGGTGCCGCGCAGATTGCGAAACGATCGCTGATTCGGCAATGACATGCGCGGTCAGCCGTCGTTCGGTCATGTCGGTAGCCGGGCGGTGATGTTCGGGTTGATGCGCCAAAGCCGCGCGCTCGCTGGCGGATTCGGCATCGGCGATCGCGTCGATCAACTCGCTCAGCCCGCGCCGCCGCACCGCCACGGTGGAGACCACCCTCACCCCCAGCGCCGCTTCGAGTGCGGCAGGATCGATGGTCAAGCCGTCGCGCTCGGCCAGATCCACCATGTTGAGTGCGACGACACAGGGCCGCCCCAGGGCGATGACTTCCTGGGCGAACACCAGATGCTGTTCAAGGTTCGACGCATCCAGTACCACCACCAGCACCTTGGGCGCGGGCTCGCCGGGAAACTGGCCCAGGATCACCTTGCGGGTGACTTCTTCGTCAGGGCTGGTCGGATGGAGGCTGTAACTGCCGGGCAGATCGGTCAATTCCACAGGCTCGCCATTGGGCAGCAGCAGCCTGCCGCCTTTGCGCTCGACCGTAACGCCGGGATAATTGGCGATCTTTTGCCGGGCGCCGGTCAGCGCATTGAACAGCGCGCTTTTGCCGGCATTGGGATTACCGACCAGCGCCGCGCTTCGGCGCATATTCATGTGAAGTTCCGGCTCACGCGCAATTCCGGCTCACGCCGCCTCGACCTGCATCGCGCGCGCATGGACCCGGCGCAAGGCCACGGTCATGCGGCCAACCCCGATCGCCAGCGGATCGCTCCCGGAAAAGACGCCGCGATGCGCGACGGTAATTTTCGCGCCGACATCCAGCCCCAATGCGCGGAGACGTTGCCCTTCTTCGTCAGCCAGTTGCGCCCAATCGACCGAGGTGATCTGCGCAGTGCTGCCGGTGGGAAGGCTGTCCAGGGTCATGGCGCCGGGAAACGTGGAGGTCATGCGGCTGGATTGGCAGACCCCCCGGCTAATTGCAAGCGATTCTCAATAGGGCCTTCTCCTCCCCTCCCGCAAACGGGCGGGGCCGGGGGTGGGCATCTTTTCTGTACTTCGGCTGCCCCACATTGGAGAAAGAAAGTGCCCACCCCTAACCCCTCCCGCAAGCGGGCGGGGGATAGAAAGATAAGCCTCCCGCAAAAGCGGGCGGGAATAGAAGGGGTAGCCCTCACCTCGGCGGGTAGCGCAACCGCCCCAGGAAACGCGCGGGGCTGAAATAGTCCGTGCCGCTGCGCCGCCAGCCTGCCTTGGCCTTTTCGAAACGCATCACGTCATCGATCCGCCGATCCAGAAATGCCAGAGTTTCCGCCTTGGCTTCGCTGTGGTCATCGACAAAAATCAGCAAGGTCGATGCGTAGATCGCCGAAAGCGTCGCCCGTTTCGAATAGTGACTGAAGTCGGTCGCGGTATCGCCCGCCAGCCGCCACATGCCATCGGCGCTGTGCCAGCCCAGCGCCAGGCTTTGCGCCACATTGCGCGGCATGGCCATGATCGCCAGCGCCCGCCGCAAGGCTTCCTCGGCCTGACCCACCGCGTCGAGCCGAAATGTCACCAGCCGCCGGATGCGCTGGCGTATCGGCATGGCCACCAGCGTTTCGGTGGGCAGTTCGCGCGCCATCCGCGCATCGATGGCGGCAATCCACGCCGCGATCATCGCCATCGCGGGATTTTTGCCGGGAAACGCCAGCCGCGCAACATCGCCGGAAATGCCAAGCCGCGCCGCCGCCGCGTACACCGCCGCCAGCGTCCAGCCGTCGAAAGTCGCAGCTTCGGCTATCCCCGGCGCCAGCACCAGACGCAAATCATCGAGCGAAAGCTGCGAATAATCGGGGGTATTTTCGGACATGGCTACAGCTTGGGTCCATAGGAATGTTGTCCCGCCGTGCCTGATCCAGCGGCCCGCGCATTGGCCTTGATCTCGGCGACCAGCGGGCTTTGCGGGCCGTCGAACGCGGCATAATCGCGCGCCGACCGGCCCGAACTATCCGCCCGATCGGGGTCCGCGCCCGCCTTCATCAGCATGCGCATCACCACCAGATCATGCCGGTGAACAGCGGTGATCAGGGGTGTCTCGCCGCTAGAATCGGCGTCGTTGAGCCGCGCTCCATGCTCGACCAGCAACTCCACCGCATCGACTAAACCCAGGTTGGAGGCGAGCATCAGCGGGGTGACGCCTTTATTGTTGGCGATGTTGGGATCGGCGCCCTTGGCCAGCAAAAACCCCAGCCACGCCGGGTCGCGCCGGGCGACGACGATATGCAGAGCGGTGTCCCCGGACGAGGAATCCTGGGTGTTGATGATCGTCGAGCCCGGCTGACTGACCGCGTCGGTCACTTCCTCAGCTTCCTTCTTGCGCACCGATTCCAGGAATTTGTAGCTGGGTGAAAACTGCGCGATCGCCGGGCTGGTGACGCCGGTGCCCACCACCGCCAGCAGCAGCAAAAGCCAAGAAATACTCCGGATTTTCACCGTTAAATCCTCCTCATCGGGCTTGTGGGCACGCCGCTTACCGCCATTCGTTCCTTGCCAGCCACGACTTAGCAGAGCATGAACCACTGCGCCATGACCATGCTTGTTTCAATACGTCGCAGCGCGGCAATTGCCTGCCTGCTGGCCATTACCGGCTGCCATAACGCCCATCAAACCGCCGAGCGACCACCGCTGGAAGGCAGCGCCATCGGCGGGCCGTTCACGTTGATCGACAAGACCGGCCATACCGTCCGCTGGTCGGATTTTGCGGGGAAATACCGGATCGTCTATTTCGGCTATACCTTCTGCCCCGATGCCTGCCCGACCGACATGCAGGCGACCATGCAGGGGCTGAATATCTTTGCCAGGGCGCATCCGGCATTGGCCGACCAGATTCGCGCGATGTTCATCTCGATCGATCCCCAGCGCGACACGCCCAAGGTGGTCGGCGAATTCGCCGCTGCATTTTCACCGCGCCTGATCGGCCTGACCGGCACGCAGGCGCAGGTCGACCAGGCGGCAAAGGCCTTTGCGGTCTATCACGCGAGGGGCACCTCCACCCCCGGCGGCTATCTGATGGATCACAGCCGCATCGTTTACCTGATGGGCCGCAAGGGCGAACCGCTGGCGATGCTGGCCGCCGACAAGGGGCCGCAGGCTGTCGCCGCCGATCTGGCGCAATGGGTGCAACCATGAGCAGCGCCAGTAAACCAATCGGAGCCGACCCGTTCTGGGAACGCCCGATCAAGGATCTCAACCGCGAGCAATGGGAAGCGCTGTGCGATGGCTGCGGCAAATGCTGCCTCAACAAGGTCGAGGATGAGGACACCGGCCGCATCTACAAGACCAACGTCGCCTGCCGCCTGCTCGATCTTTCGACCGCGCGATGCAGCAATTACCGCAACCGGCGCAGTTATGTGCCCGACTGCATCCGGCTGACGCCGCGCCTTGCCAGCGAAATCACCTGGTTGCCCGATAGCTGCGCCTATCGTTTACGCGCCCTTAACGAACCGCTGCCCCAATGGCATTATCTGATCAGCGGCGACCGTCAGACGGTGCATGAGGCCGGCATATCGGTGATCAACAATCGCGAATTCGGCCGCGCCGTTTCCGAAACCATGGCCGGACCACTGGAACAACACATCATCTGGGCGCCTGGCGAGGAAATACCCCTCGACGAAGATAAAAATGTCTGACGAGGGTGACGCTGGCATTCTCGGCAAGATCGGCTGGCTCAGCCGCAACTGGCGCGAGCCGCCCACGGTCAAGCTGGCAGGCCGCGATGTCCCGATCACCATCCGCCGCATGGCGCAGGCGCGCCGCATGACCTTGCGGCTGGCGCGGGACGGCAGCGTACGCTTGTCGATCCCGACCTGGGCCCGCAGCGCCGATGCGCTCAGCTTTGTCCGCTCGCGCGCTGACTGGCTGGCGGGACAGCTCGCCACCTTGCCCCGGCCGACGCCGATCCAGCCGGGCGGAACGCTGCCGTATCGCGGCACCGCGCTGATCGTGGATTGGCAGGCAACCGCGCCGCGCCGCGTGGTGTGCAGTGACGGCCAGTTGCGGATCGGCGGCCCCGCCGCATCGCTGGAATCGCGCCTGCGCCGCTGGATGGAGGGTGAGGCGCGCCGCTTGCTGGGCGCTGATCTGGCGCATTACACCGCGCTGGCCGGGGTGACCGCGCCGCCGCTGATGCTGTCCAATGCGCAACGCCGCTGGGGCAGTTGTTCGGCAAAGGGCGTGGTTCGCGTCAATTGGCGGCTGGCCATGGCGCCCGATCATGTCCGGCGCTCGGTCGTCGCGCATGAGGTCGCGCACCTCCTTCATTTCGACCATTCGCCCCGGTTTCATGACACGCTGGCAAAGCTGTTCGAAGGCGATATCGCGGCGGCCAATTTGTGGCTGAAACGCGAAGGACGTGGGCTTTATCTGCCGTTTGGCTGAGCGGTTAAGCATCACGCTGAAAAACCGTCCCACATTTGCGCGCAATGCTCTAACATGCGCGGATGACGATCTGGCGAAACATCAATCCGGCGGGGGCTATCGGTGACTTCATCGCGGTGTGGCGGGGCGCGGGGCGAATGCGCTGGCGCTTCATGCTGCTGGCGATCGCTGTGTCGGGCACCCTGTTTTCGATGGTCGTGAGCGAGGAAGACCGCATCGAACCCCGCCCGCCGGAAATCATCTACATCACCAGTTGGCACGCCAACCGCAGCGAAGCCGAGATCCTGGCCAGCAACGCCGCCAATCATATTCGCCAGAAACAGCTTGCGGCGGAACAGGCCAAACGCGAACTGGAAGTCAAGAATATCTACAAGGCGCTCGGTCGCGCTTCGGGCATGGATGTCGACGCCATTGATCGCCAGGCCCAGGCAGAGCAGGCCGCTTCCGCCGCAGCGGCAGCCAGAAGCGCCACACCCAAATCCCTGTGAGCATGATTGCCGACGATGCCCGCTGGCTGGCGACGGCAGCGCGGCTGGGGCTGCGCGGGCTGCCGCTCAGTCGCCCCAACCCGGCGGTCGGCGCGATCATCCTGCGCGATGATGTGGTGGTCGGGCGCGGTTGGACTCAACCCGGCGGGCGTCCCCATGCCGAGGCGATGGCGCTGGCGCAGGCTGGCGACGCGGCGCGCGGCGGGGTGCTGTACGTGACGCTGGAGCCTTGCGCCCATGCCAGCCAGCGCGGTCCGGCCTGTGCCGATCTGGTGGCGGTGACAGGGCTGTCGCGCGTTGTCATAGCCTGCCCCGATCCCGATCCGCGCACCGCTGGCCAGGGCATCGCCCGCATCCGGGCCAGCGGGATCGCGGTCACGGTGCTGCCTGTGCCCGAAGCTGACGCAGGTCTGGCTGGCTATCTGATGCAGCGGCGGCACGGACGGCCCTATGTTACCTTGAAATTGGCGCTGTCGCTCGATGGCTGCATTGCCATGGCCGATGGCAGCAGCCGCTGGATCACCGGCGCACCGGCCCGCGCGCATGGCCATGCGCAACGCGCGCGGCAGGACGCGATTGTGGTGGGCGGCGGCACGTTGCGGGCCGACCAGCCGCAACTTGACGTGCGCCTGGCCGGACTTGAGTCGCGCAGCCCGCAGCGCTGGGTGTTGACGCGCGGCGCCGCGCCCGAGGGCTGGAAATGTCTCGCCGCGCCGCAGGACATATTCACGATGCCGGATGTCCAGTACCTGATGGTCGAAGGCGGCGCGGCGGCGGCGGCGGCTTTTCTTGGCGCGGATCTGGTCGATCGCCTGATGATCTACCGCGCCCCGATCCTGATCGGCGGCGGCAAACCCGGTCTGGCCGCCATCGGTCTGACGACGCTGGCGGAGGCGCATGGCCGCTGGCGTCATGCCGACCATCGCCAGCTTGGCGAAGACGCGCTGGATGTCTATGAGCGCAAATCATGTTTACAGGAATAGTCACCGCACTCGGCACGATCAGGACAACGCGCGACAGCGGCGATCTCCACGCCGTGATCGATTGTCCGTTCGATCCCGCAGAGATCGCCATCGGCGCGTCCATCGCTTGCTCGGGAACCTGCCTGACCGTCGTCGATCGCGGCGGCAGCGCCGGGGATGCATGGTTCGCGGTGGATATCTCGGGCGAAACCGTCAGCCGCACCGTGCCGGGCCGCTGGCAGGAACATCAGCGCCTCAACCTCGAACCTGCGCTGCGGTTGGGCGATGAACTCGGCGGCCATATCGTGACCGGCCATGTCGATGGCGTGGCGCAAGTGGTGAGCGTGGCCGCCGTGGGCGAATCGCAGCGCATCGACATCGCCGCCTCGCGCGAACTGGCGCCTTATCTCGCCACCAAAGGCTCGATCACCGTCGATGGCGTCTCGCTCACCGTCAACGAAGTGACCGACCGTTTGGATGGAACTTGCCTTTTTTCGTTGAACATCATTCCGCATACTGCCGAGGTGACCACGCTGGGCACGCTGGCGGCGGGTGACAAGGTCAATCTGGAGATCGACGTGCTGGCGCGGTATCTGATGCGGATGCAAAATTTGCGGGCCTGATCGTTTTTGCGACATGGGTTCCCACTGGGAGGGTGAATTATTCGCCTGAATTTGGCCGAACTGAATCCACGTGAGGGACTGACCGGAATCTCCGTCGCCGGGCTGATGTTGCCCGAGGCGGTGGCTTATGCCGGGATCGCGGGACTGGCGCCGGGCCGGGCGCTGGCGGCGGGAATAGCAGGCGGGCTGGCCTATGCGGTGGTGGGGCGCAGCCGCTTTGCCGTGCTGTCGCCGACATCCTCATCCGCCGCCATCCTGGCTGCGGCGATAGCCGGATTGGGTGCCGGATCAGGCAACGAACCGGCGCGGGCGGCGCTGGCTGCGGCCATCGCCGTGCTGGTTGCAGCGATCTTTCTGATGCTGTCGTTGTTACGGTTGGGCAGTTTGTCGGGCTTCATATCGCGCCCGGTGCTGCGCGGTTTTGCCTTTGGATTGGCGGCGACCATCATCATCAAGCAATTGCCCCGCTTGCTGGGCGTGCACAATGCGACCGGACCGATCTGGGATATCCTGGCCGGGCTGGGACAAGCCTTCCCCCACTGGAACTGGCCCAGCCTTTTGCTCGGCGGCACCGCGCTGACCGCATTGATCCTGTTCAGGCGGGCGCCGCAATGGCCCGGGGCGTTGCTGGTGATTGTCGCCGGGATTGGGCTGGGGGTGTTCGCGCACCCCGAAAGCTGGGGCATCGCGCTGGCTGGCTCGGTATCGCTCAGCATGCCAACGTGGCAGTTGCCGCCGCTGGCCTTGTGGCCCCGACTGGCGCAACTGGCGCTGCCGATCGCGCTGATCCTGTTTGCCGAAAGCTGGGGCACCATGCGCGGGCTGGCGCTCAAACACAGCGACCCGCTCGACGCCAACCGCGAACTCGGCGCCATCGGCGTTGCCAATCTTGCCGCCGCGCTGGTGCAGGGAATGCCGGTGGGCGCGGGTTTTTCGGCAGGATCGGCGAACGAGGCGGCAGGCGCGCAAAGCCGCTTTGCCGCAGCCGCTGCCGCGCTCGCGTTGTTGGCGCTGGCGCTGTTCGCGGGCCCGTGGATCGCGCGCATTCCCGAACCGGTGCTGGCCGCCGTGGTCATTGCCGCGCTGACCCATGCGCTCAGCCCGGCGCCGATCGTCCATCTGTTCCGCATCCGCCGCGATCAATGGGTCGCGGTCGGCGCGGCATTGGGCGTGCTGGTGCTGGGCGTGCTGAACGGCATGCTGGCGGCGATCGTCTTGTCGATTGCCCTGCTGCTCTACGATTTCTCGCGGCCCGCGATCAGTGAATTGGGGCGGGTTGCCGACAGCAGTGATTTTGTCGACCTGGCCCGCCATGCCGACGCCGGACGCCTGCCCGGCATTGGTATTTACCGCCCCGACGCGCCGCTGTTCTTCGCCAACGCCGAAAGCGCGCTGCGCGCCATTGGCGCGCTGGTCCGCAGCGGCAATCCGGCCACGGTGGTGCTCAGCCTGGAGGAAAGCAACGATCTCGACAGCACCGCGCTGGAAGCGCTGGGCGAATTCGCGCAAACTATCGCCCATGCTGGTCGCCGCCTGATCCTGGCCCGCACCCACGACCGGGTGCGCGACCTGCTGACCCGCGCCGGGCTGACCGATCTGGCGGCAGGCGGCACCTTCAGCGTGGCGGACGCCGTCGCGGCGTGCAACAATACCGGCAGCAAACCGTAATCGATGTCAACCTGCGGAGACGAACCATGGCGATGAGTCGATCGATCGAGCCAATCCTGCATCCCGTCCCTATCAAGGCTCTGCGCCCCACGCAAATGACGCTGGGCCTGCGCGAAGTGGACCGCAAGCGGGCGGCATGGCGCGAACGCAAGGCAGCAGCGGGCGGTGAGTTCCTGGGCAACCACCTGATCCCGGCGGTGCTGGGACCGGGCAACAGCTTTTGGCTGGTCGATCACCACCATCTGGCCCGCGCCTTGTTCGATGAAGGGGTGGAACAAGTTCTGGTCTCGGTCATCGCCAAGCTGGCGCATTTGCCCAAAAAGCGCTTTTTCGCGTTCATGGGCAGCCACAACTGGCTGCATTCCTACGATTCCGAAGGCAAGTTACGCTCATTCGACGACTTGCCGCGCCATGTCGGCAAAATGGCCGACGACCCCTATCGCTCGCTGGCCGGCGAAGTCCGCATCGCCGGTGGCTATGCCAAGACCGAGGCACCCTACAGCGAGTTCCTCTGGGCTGATTTTTTTCGCGACCGCATCGCCGTTGACAAGGTCGAGGACCATTTCGAAAAGGCCCTGACCAAGGCGCTCAAGCTGTCACGAAGCAAAGCCGCCGCCTATCTGCCTGGCTTTGCCGGACCCGAGGTGCATGCGGATTAGGGTGTGGAGCGGAGTGCGGTCGGGCTAAGGCAATTGCAGGCCAAGCGCGGTCAGCAGCGCCAGCACCGTCCCACAACCCGCCAGGATGCCCGCCGTCCACATCACCCGTGTGCTCATCGTGATCATGGCGATCGACAGCAATACGATCGCTACCTGCAACGCCGTCTCGCCGAACTCATAGCCTTCGCTGGCGATGGCCCGCGCGGTGCTGATCTGGC
>JALYHR010000047.1 GCA_030776465.1 Pseudomonadota bacterium | reverse complement strand
TTGAGCCGCTTGTTCCGCCAGGTAGGCGTTTCCCTCTGAAGTGATTTCAAAGAGTTTGCGCGGACCATCCGCTGCCTGCTCCTTCAAGAACCCCATCTCGGCGAACAGGGTCAGGGTCGGATAGACTACACCCGGGCTGGGCGCATAGGCGCCCCCGGTCTTCTCCTCGATCGCACGAATTAGATCATAGCCGTGGCGGCTCTTGTCGGCGATCAGCTTGAGCAACACCAGGCGCAGATCGCCACCGTCAAACATCCGGCTCGGGCGACCGCCGCGACGACCGCCACCGTAGCGGACTTCGCCAGCCGGGCCCTCTCCGTCCATGCGGGAAGCACGGCCAAACCCGCGCCCACCCCCACGGCGACCGTCCCAATTTTCATTTCGTTCGGTCACTCCTAGCCTCCAATTCGTTCTAATCACATCATAGACATATCTGATTGGGCCACGCAAGAATTATTTTGATATATCTAAAACGACGCCTCTGCCTGCCGACGGAGATGCGCGACGACGGGATAGAAACCAGGGTGCGCCCCAACAGATCCGCTGCGGCGCAATCAGAGCAACGTCGGTCACGCCCTGGTGAAGGTCGAGTTGCAAAGCTTGCGGTGATTTCTGGCGTCGCGGCCACGGGGGACGCCTCGATTGCTACTTTGTCTGCGTGGGCCGGACGGCGCGGAGCGGCGCAGGGACTCTCCGCTGAGTTCGAGGCGATGGGCGTTGTGGAAGAGGCGGTTGAGGATGGGTCGGCGTAGGTGGCCTCGCCGATGACGGTGTGCCAGTCGGGGATCGGCAACTGACTGGTGACGATGGTGGAACGCCGGGCCGTAACGATCGAGGACTTCCAACAGGTCGTGGCGGGCCTGAGCGCCGAGGGGCTCCAGGCCCCAGTCGTCGTTTGACGCCATTTTCGGACAGGATTTCAGAGCACCGGTCGATTGTCAGGCCATCTTTATCACCACCCATAGACATCTTCGGCAGCGTTTCGCGACGTCGACCGATTGTTGATCCTACGCGGCGTTCAGAGCGCCGGCGTTGAAGGTTTGCTCGTGCCTCAGCAGCGCCCACGAGATCCGTGCCGGCTTATTCGCCAGCGCTACCACCACGCCGTTGCCATGTAGGCGCGAGACCAGCCCGCGGACCCAGGCGCCCAACGGGGTTTGGCACGGTCCGTCGCCTCGCGCTTGAACGTCTCAGGGAAAACCCGATGCGTCGTACTCATCAGATACTCCTCTCCAGCTCCGAAAAGCCAGCATGGGTGTCCACTGAAACGAGGGCGGATCAATTTTCGGACTCTACCGCAGACTAGGCCGGGTTCGCCCCCAGACAACGAATGCGGCGGGGACCAGCAGGATGAGGTTTATTGGGAGCGTATGTGAGGTCTCGCCCCGCGTCGCATGCAGAATGATCGCCGCTATCTGGACAAGGATCATCCCCCCCGCGGCGGTGGGCACCAGAACCGGCAAGATGCGGGTGAGGCCCGGCAGGACAACTCCAATAGCGCCAGCGATCTCCATGACGCCAATGAACAGGATAAACCAATGCGGTGTCACCAGCGCCCAGTGCCAGCCCATGTCGGCGAGGCCCTGGGGGGACTTGGCGACCTTCATCACCCCCGCAAAGAGAAACATCCCGCACAGGTAGATCTGGGTGACCCAGAGCGCAATGTTCCAAAACTTCGTTGTGGGAAATCGCATATCGTCTCCAGCCGGATGATGTCGCTCAGAACTCAATTGGCGCTATCAGCCATTCGATTACGTATTCTGTCTTATCGAGTCAACCTGGTATGAAACCAGTCAGGAGAGCCATCCAAAAGCCGCGCTAATGAGTTGCAAACGGGCCGATACGGCAGGGTCAGTTCAAGTTGTATGTAAGGTGAATGGGTGCTGGCAGTCTAACGATAAAACGTCTCCAGCTTAGGCCGTGGACTAGGCTCAGGACCTATTAATTGCTTGCAAGAGGCATGATTGGTTGATTCATGGCAGCGTCAAGGAGGCGCTTCGATGGAAGTACCATTTTTGCTGAGTGAGGCGCAGATGCGCCGGATCGAGCCGTTTTTCCCTTTGTTGGTGGGCAGGGGTTGCGCGATGCAGTGTGACCATCTTATGGCCAGCGCTCCAGCCGCCGCCACTATCGTTCAAGTGTTTGAAAAAATGGTGGACGCACTTGGGCTCGAACCAAGGACCCGCTGATTAAGAGTCAGCTGCTCTGCCAACTGAGCTATGCGTCCACACTATCCCACCGCAATGGCCAACAAACGGGGCCGAAGCGCGGATGACCGACGGGAAACGGGCTGCCAGGGCAGGACCGAATCGCCGGGAGCGCCCCTAATAGCGATTGCGGCGGTGAGGGGAAGGGCATTTTCCGTCAATCAAGACAGGCGGCATTCTTCGAGACAAGCGCCATTCTTCAAGACAGACGACATTCTTCAAGACAGACGACTGGGCCCGCTCCAGCGGTCCACGGCCATGATCGTGCCGATGCACAGCATATTGGTCATCATCGACGAGCCGCCGTGGCTCATGAAGGGCAACGGGATGCCTACGACCGGGGCCAGGCCCGTCACCATCATCAGGTTGATCGCCATGTAAAAGAAGATCGTCGTCACCATGCCCGCGGCCAGCAACCGGGAAAAGCGGTCGGGGGCGCGGCTGGCGACGCCGAGGCCCCAGCGGAAGATCACGAAAAATACCAGAAGGACGAACAATCCCCCGACCAGGCCCCATTCCTCGGCCATCGTCGCAAAGACGAAATCGGTGTGCTTTTCGGGGAGATATTCCAGGTGGCTTTGGGTGCCGTTGCCCAGTCCCTTGCCGAGCAATCCGCCCGACCCGATGGCGATCTTCGACTGCATGATGTGATAGCCCGCGCCGAGCATGTCGGCTTCCGGGTCCATGAATACCGTCACCCGCTTGCGCTGATAATCATGCAGCACGAAGAAATAGGCCAGCGGCCCGACGATCGACGCGGCAACGCCGCCGCCGACGAACCACCACACCGGCACCCCGGCCAGGAAGATCACGATTACCGCGCCGAAACAGATGGCGAGCGCCGTGCCCAGGTCGGGCTGGACGATGACCAGCGCGGCGGGCAGCGCCATCAGCGCCAGCGCAGGCAGCAGCGCGCGCCAGCTAGACGACAGGGCAGGGGGCAGCGACCCATAGAACCGCGCCAGCACCAGAACGATCACCGGCTTCATCAGTTCCGAAGGTTGCAGCGTCATGAACCCCAAATTGAGCCAGCGCTGGCTGCCGCCGCCGATCCGGCCAACCGCCTCGACCAGCACCAGCAGCACCACCAATACGCCGTAGAACGGATAGGCGGCGCGCATGTAAGTTTCGCGCGACAACCGCGACACCATGACCGCCACGGCCAGAAACACGATGTAATGGATGACATGCATCCCCGCCCACGGCCAGACATGCTGGCCGGCGGCGGAATACAGCACGGTCGATCCGAACAGCACCAGCGCGGTCAGCGGCAGCAGCACGCGCCACGGCAAGCGGCGCAGCGGGTCGGGGACCAAGCTGCGTGCCATCATGGCACTTTGTCAGGTGTCGAGGGGAGCTGGCTGGCTTCTGCGCTCGCCTCTGGCTTGGGGGCGCTGCTGTCGGCTACTTGGGGCGTTTCGCTAGGGGTGATCACGTCCTGGTGAGGCGAATCGGCGACGGACGCCGGTGCCGTCTCGATCGCTGCCTCCACGGCCTCGTCCGATCCCACCTTGGGTGCCGAAGTGCCGTATTTTGCCGCAAAGACGTTGAATTCAGCAGCCATGCGCTCGCTCGGCGTGCCTCCCCAGCCTTTCTCAAGCTTCAGCAGTGTGTCCCAGGCTGTGGTCGGATCGAACAGGAAGGTCATCACGTCCTTGCCGATCGGTGCCGCCGCGTGCGCGCCGAAAGTGCCGTGCTCAATCACCACCGCCATCGCATAGCGCGGCGCATCGGCGGGCGCGTAGCAAATGAACAGCGCGTGATCCCGCGTCTTCCAGGCACCGCCGCCGCCGCGCGAGGTGAGGGCGTGGACCTGCGCGGTTCCCGTCTTGCCCGCCATGCGGATGTCACCGATCTTGAGTTGGCTTGCGCGGGCGGTGCCCGAACCGTTGACCACGCGGAACATACCGTCGCGTGGCACCGCCAGCTGTTCTGGCGTGAAGGGCAGGGCGGAAGCCATCGGGGCAGCCTGGCCGAACAGCAGCGAGGGCACAAGCGTGCGGCCGCTGGCGATCCGTGAGGTCATCACTGCCAGCTGGAGCGGCGAGATCGCGACATAGCCCTGGCCAATCGAGGCATTGAGTGAATCCGCCGCGCTCCAGGCCTGGTGATAGTGGCGCATCTTCCAGGCGGCGTCGGGGACGATGCCTTTACGCTGGCCGCTGAGCGGCAGGTCGAACTGCTGGCCGAGCCCGAGCTGGCGGGCGACCGGAGCAATCGCATCATAGCCGACCCGGTTCGCCATGGTCCAAAAATAGGTATTGCAGCTGTGCTCGATGGCGCTGCGCATATCCACCAGCCCGTGTCGCGCATCGCAGCGGAAATAGCGCCTGCCGAGCCGATAACCACCCGGGCAGTTCACCTTTTCGCCGGGATCGACTCCGTGCAGTTGCAGCGCCAGCGCGGCCATCGGCTTCATGGTCGACCCCGGCGGGTAGAGCCCGCGTGTGGCCTTGTTGAGGAGGGGTACATGATCATCGTCCGACAGCATTTTCCATTGGAGCCGGCCGATGCCGTCAGAGAAGCTGTTGGGATCGAAGCTGGGCATCGAGCACAAGGCGAGGATGTCACCAGTGTGGCAGTCAATGACGACGACCGCGCCCGATTCCACTCCGATCCGGCGCGCGGCGTAATCCTGCAAGCCGCCATGAATGGTCAGCTTGATCGGATTGCCGGGCACATCTTCGCGAGTTTCCAGATCGCGCACAATCCGCCCGGACGCGGTCACCTCGACCCGCCGAGCACCCGGAACACCGCGCAATTGCGCGTCGAAGTGCTTTTCCAGCCCATCCTTGCCGATCTTGAAACCGGGCGTGATCAGCAGTGGGTTCTTGTCCGCCTCGAACTCCTTGGCTGAGACCGGGCCGACATAGCCGATCAGATGGCCGACGGAGGGCCCGGTCGGATATTGCCGGGCAAAGCCACGCTCGGGCTGAACCCCCGGCAGATCGGGGGTGCGCACGCTGACTGCGGCGAATTTCTCCCAATCGAGATGTGCCACCAGTTCGACCGGGGCAAAGCCACGCGCGTCGGCCAGCTTGTCCTTGATGTCCTGAATCTGGATTGCGGTCAGCGACAGCAGCGGGCCCAGTTCGTCGAGGGTCTTGTCGGCATCGATCAGCCGCTCGGGAATGAGATCGACGCGGAAATCGGCGCGGTTCGACGCGATCGGCTGGCCCACCCGGTCGAGAATCCAGCCACGGCGCGGCGGGATAAGCGTCAGGCTGACCCGGTTGCTTTCTGCCATCAGGGTGTAATGCGCGTTCTGGGCCAGCGCGATATAACCCATGCGGGTGGCGAGCAGCAAGCCGACGCCGCCCTGCAAAGCGCCCAGCACGACGCTGCGGCGGTCGAAACTGTTTTGCAGCGTGCCCGACGTGATGTGTTTCGCCATCAGCGCGGGTTCCACAAGCGCATCTGGCCAAAGCGAACGCGGCGAAAACGGGTCAGTCGGATGCGGTCCAGCCATGCCACCGCGCGGGCGACCAGCGGATAGACCAGGATCGACAGAGCGATCTGCGGCGCGATGACCACCAGCCATCCCGGCGAGCCGTCGGGGCGATGTAAACCACTGGCGAACAGCCCCGCCATCACCAGATATGCCGCGATCATGGCCGCTGAAACCGCCCATTCGATCAGGAAATTGCGCCATGGCCAGCGCAGTTCGATAACCTCCAGACCGAGCATGGCAGCGGACCACAGCAATACCCCGCTGCCCGCAGGCTGTCCGCTGACCAGATCATCGATCATGCCCAGCGGCAATCCTGCCCAGACCGGCAGCAATCCGGGGTGCAACTGGCGCCAGCCGAGCAGGGTCAGAAAACCCAGTGGCGGCATGATCGGCGCCGAGGCAATGAACGGCCAGCCCGGCGCCACCGATGCGAGCACGACCGACAGCCACGGCGTCAGATAAGCCAATGCCGGCAAGGGCGCGCGGTTAAGGCCGCTGCGCAACCGGGGGCTCAACATATGGCCGCCCGAAAGACCAGACTTGCGCCCGGAAAATGGCCAGAACATTCGCCGGATCGTCATTTGCGCGGCTTGCCCCACGGATCAACTGCGGTGGGCGGCGGCAGGGTCGGGTCTGCCACCGGGTTCCAGATCGACTGCACCGTCACGAGTTCACTGCTGGCCGGGCTGGCCAGCACCCGCGCAATCGCGCCATCATGGGTCAGGGACATGACCACCGCGATCGGCGTGCCCGGCGAATACAGCCCACCCGATCCCGATGTGACAAAGGCATCGCCGGGCTTCAGCGGATTGATCCCCAGGCTGATCAGGCGTAATTGCAGCAATCCATCGGGACGCCCGATCGCAAAAGCCGGGATGCCGTCGGTCGCGCGGCGCACCGGGACCACGCTTTCGCTATCGGTGATCAGCAGCACCCGCGCGGTTTTTTGCCCGGTTTCCAGCACCCGCCCGATCAAGCCCAGCGGCGCGATCACCGGCATGCCGCTGCGCACGCCTGCGCTCGACCCCGCAGAAATGATGGCATAACGCCGGGTGCTGTTATCGGTCGAGGCGATCAGCCAGGCATTGGCGACGGGGTGCGCATCGCTGGCCGCCAGATGCAATTGCGCTTTCAACCGGCGATTTTCGTCCGCCATCGCCGCTGCCCGCACCAGTTCCACGCGGGCCAGCGCCACTTCGCGTTGCAGCCGGGCATTTTGGGCCCCGGCCACGAAATAGCCGGTCAGCGTGTCATAAAGGCTGGCCCCGGCGGCGCGGCTGGTGGCGGTGACTTCGGCGGCGGGCGCAGTGGCATCGGCGGTTACCCCGCGCAATTTCGCCAGGATCGCGGTGTTACCGGCATGGAGCACCAGCAGGGCGCCCCCGATCAGCGCGCCGATCGTGCCGACGACATAGCCGATAAAGGCATTGTATTGCGCCCTGCGCGAAGAGCCGGTGCGCCGGTTGGCTGGCGGCGGCATGCCTGTCCGCTCCTTTATGGCCGTCACGCCACGCCGGGATCGCGGGCGGCGCCGACTGGCAATGGGTAACCGTTAAACTTTCCGTGCAATCATGGTTATGCGATCAGGCCGTCATCAGCACGCCGCGATACATCGGATCTTCCATCGCCCGGCCGGTGCCCAGCGCCACGCAGGATAGCGGATCGTCGGCCACGCTGACCGGCAGGCCTGTTTCCTCACGCAAAAATTCGTCCAGGCCCTTGATCAGCGCCCCGCCGCCGGTCAGCACGATGCCCTGATCGACGATATCCGCTGCCAGTTCGGGCGCGGTGTTTTCCAGCGCGATGCGCACGCCTTCGATGATCGCGCCGATCGGCTCGGACAGGGCCTCGCAGATGTTGGCCTGGGTAATGGTGATTTCCTTGGGCACGCCATTGACCAGATCGCGGCCCTTGATGTGGACGGTTTCGCCGATGCCGTCAGCGGGCATCATAGCGATGCCGTACTGCTTCTTGATGCGTTCGGCGGTGGCCTCGCCGATCAGCAGATTGTGGTGGCGGCGCACATAACTGACGATCGCCTCATCCATCTTGTCGCCGCCGACCCGGACTGAGGTGGTATAGGCCAGACCGCGCAACGACAGCACCGCGACTTCGGTGGTGCCGCCGCCGATATCGACGACCATCGAACCAACTGGTTCGGTCACCGGCATGCCCGCGCCGATCGCCGCCGCCATCGGCTCCAGGATCAGATAGACCGCGCTGGCCCCGGCGTTGCTGGCGGCATCGCGGATGGCGCGGCGTTCGACCGAGGTCGAGCCCGAGGGCACGCAGATGACGATTTCGGGATAGCGGAACAGGCTTTTCTTGCCGTGGACCTTGCGGATGAAATGCTTGATCATTTCCTCGGCGATTTCGATGTCGGCGATCACGCCGTCGCGCAACGGGCGGATCGCTTCGATGCTGCTGGGAGTCTTGCCCATCATCATCTTGGCGTCGTCGCCGACCGCCTTGACCGACTTGTTACCGTTGATCGTCTCGATCGCGACCACCGATGGCTCGTTCAGGACGATGCCGCGATCCTGTACATAGACCAGCGTGTTGGCCGTGCCGAGGTCGATCGCCATGTTCTGCGAGCCGAATTTCAAGAATCGCGACATGAAAGAGGCCATCAAAAAATCCGTGTATTTTCCGAAAGTTACCGCACCTGCGCGTAGGGCATCATCCGGCTGTTGGGCAAAGGAAGCGGCTCCTTACCCCAAGCGCCGCGCAAAGGCCAAAATTTTGTTTGGCATTCCGGCACGGCGATGATTTAGCGTGCGCGAATCGCGACAGATTGCGGGGGAATGCGCGGAAACCGGGGATTTCTCGTGTTTTAGGGGGTGCATGCGGTTTTGTCCCGCGCTCACATCGCCTAGACGCGAGGAATGCCCATCATCCGCCGACTGCCGGAGACGCTGATCAACCGCATCGCTGCGGGCGAAGTGGTCGAGCGCCCGGCGTCCGCGCTGAAGGAACTGGTCGAAAACGCCATCGACGCCGGATCGACCCGGATCGCAGTGCGCCTGACCGCAGGCGGGTTGGACGGCATCGAAGTCACCGACGACGGCTGCGGCATGACCCCTGACGAAATCGCGCTGGCGCTGGAACGCCACGCCACCTCGAAGCTGCCGGGCGAGGATATTTCGCAGGTCATGACCCTGGGATTTCGCGGCGAGGCGCTGCCTTCGATTGCGAGCGTGTCGCGGCTGACTCTCGAAAGCCGCCCACATGGCGCGACTTCCGACGGCTGGCGGCGCGTCGTCGATCATGGCGAGCTGACCGGCGAAGGCCCCGCCGCGCTGCCGCCTGGCACCCGCATCCGGGTTGAGCAATTGTTCGCGCGTGTTCCGGCGCGGCGCAAATTCCTGCGCAGCGCCCGCGCCGAATATGCCGCCTGCCTCGATGTCGTGCGGCGGCTCGCCATGGCCCGGGCTGATGTGGGTTTCACGCTGGAACACGATGGCCGCCGGGTGCTGGTGGTTCAAGGCGGCGACGATACGCCCGCCCGAGTGGCGCGGATCGTCGCACGCGAACTGGTCGAGGATGGCGTCATCATCGACGTGACCAGGGGGGAAGCGCGGCTGACCGGTGTTGCGGGCCTGCCCACCTTCAATCGCGGCGTGGCCGATCACCAATATCTGTTCGTCAATGGCCGCCCGGTGAAGGACCGCTTGCTGGTCGGCGCGGTGCGCGGCGCCTATGCCGAGATGCTGGCGCGCGACCGCCATGCCGTGCTGGCGCTGTTTCTGGAGGTTCCGGCGGGCGACGTCGATGTCAACGTCCATCCCGCCAAGACCGAAGTCCGCTTTCGCGATCCCGCCTTTGTGCGCGGCTTCATCGTTGGCGGCTTGCGGCACGCGCTGGACAGTGCGGGGCAGAAATCCGCGCAAAGCCCGGCGGCGTCGGCGATGGGCAATTGGCAGAGCGAGCCGGTGGTCGCCGGTCCCCAGCAGCCGGGGCAGCGGCTGGAAAGCCTGTTCGCGCGCACGTCTTTCGCCCCATCCGGCGGCCGCGTCAGCGAAACGGGGGTGGCATGGCGCGGCTATGAAGCCGGGCAATTCGCGCCAGCGGCCCGCGCCGAAATCGCCGACGACAGCACGCCGGATGCAGAGCATCCGTTAGGCGTCGCGCGGGGCCAGGTCGCGGGCACCTATATCATCGCCGAGGCCGCCGATGGCTTGGTGATCGTCGACCAGCACGCCGCGCACGAACGCATCGTGCTGGAACGATTGCGCGCAGCCGGAGAAGGGACGCAAACAGGCTCGCAAGCTTTATTGCTGCCCGAAGTGGTCGAACTGGAAGAACCCGCCTGCGACCGGCTGGAGGAACAGGTGGAGGTGCTCGCCCGCCACGGTCTGTCGCTCGAACGCTTCGGTCCCGCCGCGATGCTGGTACGCGCCGTGCCCGCCGCATTGGCGAAAGGTGACATTCAGGCGCTGGTCCGCGACATCGCCGATGATCTGGCGAACAACGGCGACGCCCTGCTGCTGGGCGAGCGTCTGGATCATGTGCTGGCCACCATGGCCTGCCACGGCTCCGTCCGCGCCGGTCGCATGCTGGCGGTGGCCGAAATGAACGCATTGCTGCGCGAAATGGAACGCACGCCGCGATCGGGGCAATGCAACCATGGGCGACCAACCTGGGTGAAGCTGGCGCATGGCGATATCGAGAAGCTGTTCGGGAGGAGATGAACGGCGCAAGGATGATTCTTCTCCCCCCACCCGCCTGCGGGGAGGGGGAGAAGAAAGCGACTAAAAGCCATGGCGCCATTGCCGCTGCTCATTGCATCTCACTTGTTCGTCCCCATATAATAGGGATTATACTTAGCCCCGCGCATCGCCGCCCTCAGGTTGTGCCGCTAACTCAGCGAAGCCACCGTCACGGCCATACGAGAGGCATGCAATGACCGACATCAGGCGCCCTTTTCGTCACATCGTTATCCGCTGTCACCCCGAACCGGAAAGCTTCAACGGCGCGATGGCGAAGGCTTATTGTGCCGAGGTGGAGAGCCATGGGCATGAGGCGATCGTGCGCGATCTTTATGCGATGGGTTTCGATCCGGTCCTGAAAGCGCGCGAGCGGCCGGGCATGGCGTTTCAACCGATGCCCGACGTGGAGGCCGAACTGGCCATCATCGGCGACGGCGACGTCTTTGTGCTGTTCTATCCGATCTGGTTCGGCGGCCCACCGGCCATTCTCAAGGGATATGTCGAGCGGGTGCTCGGCAGCGGCGCGATGCCGCTGCAATTGAAGCAGGAAGCAGCGTCCGGCGTCCTGGCGAAAAAGCGTCTGGTCAGCTTCACCTCATCGGGCACGGACGGGCACTGGTTGGCCACGCAAGGCCAGCTCGAATCGCTGATCTCGGGTTTCGACCGCTATATCGAACACGGTTTTGGGATGCAGCCAGCGGAGCATTATCATTTCGGATCGATCACTGCGGGCACCGAGCCTGCGGAAATCGAACGCTGCCTGCACGAGGTGAAAGCACGCGCGGGGCTGCTGTGTATGAACCTGGACCGGGCCGCCGCAGTGACCGCCTGAATAATCAGCGCATGCCGGTTAACTCTGCCGCGCCCCATAGCGCGTCCTGCACGACATAGCCTGCTCGCCCGTTGACCGTGAACCGGCACCAGCCGCTGGTGCAATCGCCGATCTTGCCCAGCACGCCCGGTTCCAGCCGCCATAGCAGCCGCGAAGTGGAGGCAGCGGCTTCGTGCATTTCGGCAGGGGCCTGGCCAACCACAAAGCCATCATGGCCGATCGCCAGCATATTGGCGATAATCCAGCCCTGCGTGCCTTGCGGGTCCTGGACCAGCCGCCAGTTCTGCATGATTCGCAGCACTTTCAACGGCAAATGCTGGCGGTGATAGATCCAGTTGATCCGGTAATCCTCGCCCGGACCGACGCGCATATAAACCTCGTTGGCCTTCAGCGACGCCCAGTATGGCACTTGCCGCAGGTCGGACGCAGCATGCGCAGGCGGCGCGCACAGGCCCAGGGCCGCCGCCGCCAAGCTTGCCAACCATGTCATTTCGCCAGGTTTCGCCATGTCACCGCATAGCCACAATAGGCCCCCGCCATCAAGGCCAAGCCCAAGTTTCACGGCAATCAGGTGCGAAGTTTGTCCTGACAATACTGGACAACCATCGACATCGAAGCTATGCGCGCGCCTTCCAATTCAGGCCGGTCGGAACCGGTCAATATGCGAGTAAGATTCATGAAGGCCGATATCCATCCCGATTACCACATGATCAAGGTGCAGATGACCGACGGCACCACCTTCCAGACGCGCTCCACCTGGGGCAAGGAAGGCGATACCATGACGCTGGAAATCGATCCGACGTCGCACCCGGCCTGGACCGGCGGTAATCAGCGCCTGCTCGACGCGGGTGGCCGTGTCGCGCAATTCAACAAGCGTTTTGGCGGTTTGACCCTGAAAAATGGCTGATCTGCCGGATGACTGCATAAGGCTGGCTGCGAAGTTTCGGCTTCCCACCCTGCCCAGCCTGTGCGAAAGGCGAGGGCTTCGGGCCTTGCCCCGAATATGGCGATCGTAGCTCAGCTGGTTAGAGCGCCGGTTTGTGGTACCGGAGGTCGTGGGTTCAAACCCCATCGGTCGCCCCATTCATTCCACTTCCCATTCTTCTTGCGAAGGTGGCGCTACCACGCCGGCTCGGGGATAATCCCCGGACCGGGCAGTTGGCGGCCTCTGGCCACTTGCAGGGCGCGGTCCGGCCTGCCAAAGCGAGCCCAAGCTTTTCGCGCAGGCAAGACGCCTGAACGATCACCGGCTTCAAAAATTGGCATGGCCCGTACTCGATGCACAGTTTCGCCAATCCCGCAAAATTCCTGCGCCTCGCGCGGTGGTTGACGCCGTGGCTGCTGGTGCCGGGCATGGTCATCGCGGGCGCGGCATTGGCCTGGGGCCTGACCGGTGCCCCCGCCGATCGCTTGCAGGGTGACGCGGTGCGCATCCTTTACATCCACGTTCCCGCCGCCTGGCTGGGGATGGGCGGCTGGATGGCGATTGCCGGGGCCAGCCTGACCGAGGTGGTCTGGCGCCACCCGTTGGCCGGGGTAGCGGCGCGCGCCGCAGCCTTGCCCGGCGCGTTTTACACCGCATTATGCCTGCTCAGCGGATCGCTGTGGGGCCGTCCCGCCTGGGGAACATGGTGGGTCTGGGACGGGCGATTGACCAGCATGCTGGTACTGCTGTTCCTCTACCTCGGCTATATCGCGCTGGCAAATGCCGCCAGCCGCGACGGCGGCCAATCGCGGGTCGCCGCGATATTCGGGCTGGTCGGCGCGGTGAATATTCCGATCATCCATTATTCGGTGTTGTGGTGGAACAGCCTGCACCAGCCGCCCAGCATAACCATGGGCAAATCGGCGATGGCGTCCGCATTTTTGTGGCCGCTGCTGGCCTCGACGCTGGGTTTCAGCCTGATTTTCGGCGGCATCATGCTGGTGCGGATGCGCACGATTCTGGCAGAGGCCCAGGCCGAGGCGCGGTTGCGGCGCAAGGCGTTAGCCAGTTCGGGGAATGGTGCGGGAGTCAGCGCGGCAGCATGACCGAAGTCCTGGATCCGTGGCCCTTCGTCTGGGCGGCCTATGCCTTGGGCGGCGGCGGTACGCTGGCGTTGATCGCGATCAGCTGGCTGGCGATGCGCCGCGCCGAACAGCGCCGTGACGATGTGCGCAAGCCATGAGCGCCAACCATGATTAGGGCCAAGCATCAGCGGCTGGTGCTGGTGATGATCGCGCTGGCGGCGCTGGTCGGTGCCGGGCTGCTGGCGGCCTGGGCGTTGCGCCATCAGGCGTCCTATTTTTATGTGCCCAGCGACATGGTGGCGCATCGTTCCGCGCCGGATCGCGAAGTACGACTGGGCGGAATGGTCCAGCGCGGCTCGATGCATGAAGCGCCTGACGGCGTCACCGTGCATTTCGTCGTCAGCGATGGCAAGGCGCAAATCCCGGTGCAATTCGCCGGCATCCGCCCCGCGCTGTTCGTCGAAGGATCAGGCGTGGTCGCCGAAGGCAAGATGGGTATGGATGGCACATTCGTGGCCGACAATCTGCTGGCCAAGCATGACGAGCGCTATGTCCCGCGTGAACTGAAAGACATGACCGCGCAACAGGCGCGGCAAGCTGTGGCCGAAACCAAATGATCGCGCAAATAGCCTCTAGGCCCCTCCCCTTCAGGGGAGGGGAGCAGTGAAGCGTTTCAAACCTTCTTGGCATGCTTGCCATGCTAGCCGAATTCGGTCTTGCCGCTCTGTGGCTCGCCGCCGCGTTGGCGGGGCTGCAACTCGTCGCCGGTGGCTTGGCGTTAACCCCCAACGGATCGGCGCTGGCGGGCATCGTCCGGCCCGTGGCGGTGGTCCAGGGGCTGCTTGCCGCCGTTGCTTTCGTGGCGCTGGTCAGCCTGTTCGCCCAGACCGACCTGTCGGTAAAACTGGTCGCGGAAAATTCGCATTCGGCCAAGCCGATGATCTACAAGCTGGCTGGCACCTGGGGCAATCACGAGGGCTCGATGCTGCTGTGGGTGACGGTCATGGGGCTGGCTGGCGGCTTCGTCGCGCTGGTGGAACGGCGATTGCCGGAACCGACGATGATCGCGACGCTGGCTGGGCAGGCTTTCGTCAGCCTGGGTTTCTATGCCTTCCTGCTGTTTGCCTCGAACCCGTTCGCACGGCTTTCGCCAGTGCCCGCCGAAGGGCAGGGGCTCAACCCGTTGTTGCAGGACCCCGGCCTCGCCTTTCATCCGCCCACGCTTTATCTCGGCTATGTCGGACTGTCGGTGGCATTCAGCTTTGCGATCGGCGCGCTGGTCACGCGTGAAGTCGGGCCTGCGTTTGCCCGGGCGATGCGGCCATGGGTGCTGGGCGCCTGGGTGTTCCTGACGCTGGGCATCACCGCGGGTAGCTATTGGGCCTATTACGATCTTGGCTGGGGCGGCTGGTGGTTCTGGGATCCGGTTGAAAACGCCTCGCTGATGCCGTGGCTGGCGGCGACTGCCTTGCTCCATTCCTGCGGCGTGCTGGCGGCACGCAATGCCTTGCGCGCGTGGACGGTGATGCTGGGCGTGATCGCCTTTTCGATGTCGATGATCGGCACTTTCCTGGTGCGCTCGGGCATCCTGACCAGCGTGCATGCTTTTGCGGTCGACCCTCGGCGCGGCAGTTTCATCCTGGTGCTGCTGGCGATCAACATCGGCAGCGCGCTGGTGTTGTTTGCCCTGCGCGCAGGCACTGTGACCGAGGGCGAGCGTTTTGCCGTCACCAGCCGCGAGAGCGCGCTGGTGTTCAACAATGTCATGCTGTCCTCGATCCTGGGCATCGTGTTGATCGGCACGCTCTATCCGCTGGTGACCGAGGCTTTCGGGCAAAAGGTGTCGGTGGGACCGCCCTATTTCAACCCGATGGCGGCAATTTTCTTCATACCGATGGTGCTGGTGCTGACGGTCGGGCCATTGCTGCGCTGGCGACGCGATAGTTTCGTGCGGGTGCGCGTGCTGCTATTGCCGGCGCTGCTGGTGTTGATGGCGGGCATGGGGATCGCGCTGTGGCTGGGGGTCAAGGGCTTGCCCTATCTTGGCCTGGCGCTGGCCCCCGCCATCGCGATTGCCAGCCTGATGCCGCTGCGCGGGCGAAATCTGCGCCGCCTGCCGCTGCCGGTGTGGGGGATGGTGATTGCCCATTTCGGGCTGGCCGTGGCATTATTTGGCATGGCCTGCGACAGTGCCTTTACCGTCGAGAAACTGATCGCCGCGCGTGTCGGCCAGACCGTTGCGGTCGGCCCGTGGCAAGTGACGCTGGCCGGGATCGAGCCGGTGGCGGGGCAGAACTGGACCGCGCTGGAGGCGAAATTGCAAGTGCGTTACCAGGACGGCGATGCCTTCGCGATGACCCCGCAGGCGCGCAGCTTCTGGGCGCCGCCGCAAAACACGACGATCTCGGCGCTGCATACCCGTTGGAACGGGCAGCTTTATACCGTGCTGGGCGAAGAGGCTGATGCCGAAAACGGGGGAGGCCGCTGGCAATTGCGCTTGTGGTGGAAGCCGTTCGTGCCGCTGATCTGGGCGGGCGGGGCGCTGATCGGATTGGGCGGGGCGCTGGCACTGCTCGGGCGGCTGCTCGCCGATCTCAAACGTATCGCGGTGCGCGACAAGATGGCCGATCGCAGGCTGAGGCAAGGGCGGTGACGGTGACGCCGATCCCAAATCGCCGCGCGGCGCGCTGGGCGTTATGGCTGCCGCTCGGGCTGTTCCTGGGTTTTGTCCTGCTGGTAGGCGGCGGCCTGCTGCGTCCCGTCAATCATGATGTCCCCAGCCGGATGATCGGCCAACCGATGCCGCAGTTTGCCTTGCCTCAGGCGGTGCCCGACCGGCCCGCACTGGCGCGCACCGATCTCGCCAATGGCAAGCCGCATCTGCTCAACATCTTTGCCAGTTGGTGCATTCCCTGCGCGGTGGAAACCCCGCAGATCGCCGCGCTGGCCGCCCAGGGCGCAGAAGTCGACGGCATCGCCATTCGCGACCACACCGCCGATCTGTCCAACTTTCTGGCGCGCAACGGCAATCCCTACAGCCACATCGGCGCCGATGACGTCAGCGCGGTGCAATTGGCGATCGGATCGTCCGGGGTGCCCGAAACCTTCGTCATCGATGGCAAGGGCGTGATCCGCTACCAGCACATCGGTGATATCCGGCCCGAGGAAGTGCCGATGATCCTGACCAAACTGCGCGAAGCGTCATGACGCGCGTCGCGCTGATCGCTGCCGCTGCGCTGCTGCTCGGAACGCCGTTGCTGGCAGACGACACCATGCCGCCTGCGCCTTACGCTTACCGCCAGCTCGACAATCCGGCGCTGGAGGCGAAGGCCGAGGCGTTGATGGAAACGCTGCGCTGCCTGGTTTGCCAAAGCCAGTCGATCGCCGATTCCGATGCGCCGATCGCAGGCGACATGCGCAACCAGGTGCGACAGCGGATCGCGCGGGGTGAAGATCCCGAGGCGATCCGGGCGTGGCTGATCCAGCGCTATGGCGATTATGTGACCTATGCCCCGCGCGTTTCCGCGCTGACCTGGCCGCTGTTCGCGGCCCCCGCGTTCCTGTTGGCGCTGGCCGCGCTGCTGCTGCGCAAGCGGTTCGCGCGGCGGTCGGTCTTATGACCTGGCTGTCGATCCTGGCGCTGGCGGCGGCGGCCTTTGCGGCGCTCATCCTGGTTTTCCGGGTGCCGCGAACCGGTTGGGAAGCTATTTTGGCGGCATTGCTGCTGGGGCTGGCGGGCTATGCCGCGCAGGGCCAGCCGGGCTATGCCGGTGCGCCACGCGCCGCTGACGAGACGCCTGCGGCCAGCCCCGATGCGCTGGTGGCGATGCGGCAAAAACTGTCGGGCAGCGACGATCAGGGCGACCAATGGTTGATGGTGGCCGACGCTTTGTCGCGGCATGGGCAATATGCCGATGCCGCCAATATCCTGCGCGGCGCCGTCGACAAGAACCCCGCCAACGGCCAGGCGTGGCTGGCGCTGGCCAATGCCCTGGTCAGCCATGGCCAGGGTTCGCTCTCGCCCGCCGCGCTGCTCGCCTTTCGCCGCGCCGCCGCGGCCGATCCGGCGGCGCCCGGACCGCCGTTTTTCCTGGGGATGGCGCTGGCTCGTTCGGGGAAATTGTCGGCTGCTCGCGAGGAATGGGCAGGTTTGCTCGCGCGCAGCCCGGCCGACGCCCCGTGGCGCAGCGATCTGACGCAAAAACTGGCGCAACTCGACGCTTTCATCGCCCAGGCTGGTGCGGCGGGCATGGCGCCCTAATTGTCGATATTGTCCGCTCGAAGGCTATTTTTTCCGGCTTCGCGCGTTACCGTACACGGGCGCTCTGAGGGGCGCTCAAAATTCAATTGCAAAAGGATTGCCGATGCCCTTCTTCCTCCCCAACCTTCCCTATGCGACCACCGCTTTCGGTGAAACCATCTCGGAAGAAACCTTCACCTATCACCATGGCAAGCATCACAAGGCCTATGTCGACAAGGCCAACAGCCTGGTCGAGGGCACCGATCTGGCTGGCGCCAGCCTGGTTGAAGTGATCGCCAAGGCCAAGGAGACGGCCAACAAGCCGCTGTTCAACAATGCCGCGCAAATCTGGAACCACAGCTTTTACTGGGAATGCCTGTCGCCGGTATCGAGCGCGCCAACCGGCAAGCTGGCCGAACTGATCACCAGCGGTTTCGGCTCGCACGCCGCGTTGCTGACCAAGATCAAGGACGAGGCCGTCGCTCACTTCGGCAGCGGCTGGGCCTGGCTGGTGTTGGAAGCAGGCGCGCTCAAGGTCACGTCGCTGCATGATGCCGACACCCCGGCGGCGCATGGCATGGTCCCGCTGCTGACGATCGACGTCTGGGAGCATGCCTATTACATCGATTACCGCAACGAGCGCCCGCGTCACGTCCAGACACTGCTGGAAAAGGCGATCAACTGGGAATTCGTCGCGCAGAACCTGGACGGCAAGGGGGTATCCCGCGCCGACCAGGGCTGATCAAGACTAGGGTGTGTTGATATCTGGCCCATGCCGGGCTGCGAACGGCCGCTCGCGCTGTGGTATGACGCGAGTCCTTCGGATCGCTTTGGGCTTCCGGTGCTCACGGCCCAAACGGCCGCTGCTCCGGTTCTCGAAATCAGCCATTCTCGCTCCAGCCTGAGCCAAATATCAACACACCCCAGAAAAGGGCGCGCCTCCGCAAGGAGTCGCGCCTTTTCTATGGCTCGACTATGAGATCGAACTCGTTCCTACGATACGGCGCACGATCGGCACGGGTTAGCGGCAGAACCAAAACAGTTGCAGGCGCTGTTCATCTGCCAGAAAGGTTGAGCGATCTCTTAGGAAATAGATGTCAAGGGATGTTGCCAGCGAAGCCAATCGGGCCAGCCGGGCAAGCGATTATTACGGCGCTGTTCGGACCAAGAGCACGACTGCGTGAGCGTGAGACAGCCGGTGTTGTTTGAAGGAGTAACCAAATGAGTGTCTTTATCAACAGACCGAAAATCCTCTGCCTGCTTGCCACGCTGGCCGTGTCGGTGCCCGGCAGTTCGTTTGCGCAACAGCAAACGACGGGGGCCGATCTCAATGTGTCGATGCCAGCCTCGCCTCCGCACAGCGAGCCGGCGATCAAAGGGCCCGAGGTCAGGGGCATCATATCTGCCCGCAAAGAGGACCAGATTCAGGTCACGACCAGCAGCGGCGCCCGGACGATTATCGCGATCAATGATGCCACCCGGATCACCGCCAGCAATGGCTTTCTCGGCCTCGATCACCGGACTTTTGCCAAGAGCTCGCTGCTTAACGGCCTGCCGGTCGTCGTCGAGACCCTGCAATCGGGCGATGCCCTGATGGCCAGCCAGATCACTTTTCGGAACAACGACTTCAAGACCGCCATGATGATCCGCAACGGCACGGCCCAGGGTTTCGACGAGCAGACGGCAGCGACAGAGGCGTTGCGTGGCCGAATGGGTGATATCGACGAGTATAATATCAAAGGCACGACCAACGTAAACTTCAACATTGGCAGGGCAGACCTTTCCGCTCAGGCCCAAGCCGATCTCTGCGCTGAGGCATCTGCTGCCGAGGCGACAAAGAACGCCCTGCTATTGGTGGTTGGCTACACCGATTCCACCGGAAGCGACGACTATAACCAGCGGCTCAGCGAAAAGCGGGCCAGCCGCGTCGTCAATTATCTTCAGCAGGCTTGCCACTGGAAACCCTATCGCATGCTGACCCCCACCGGAATGGCCAAAGCGGACCCCTTGGCCAGCAATGACAGCGCCGATGGCAAGGCACAGAACCGTCGTGTTGCGGTGAATATCCTGGTCAGTAAAGCGGTTGACGGTATGTGACGCAAGCGGCTGGTGCCGACTTAACCGGAAAAGCTGGGCTCTGCTCGATCAATAAATCAGATAGGCGCACAGGATCGGCACGACCAGGATCACGGCGATCGCTTCAAGAATGCAGAACTGGATAAAGGATTCGCGTCTGACGGCGGCTCCGCCACAGGCGCAGGGAATGCTGACCGACCCGGCATCACGGCACTGTACCCAGATTTCGCCGCTTCCCTCGCAGGCGCTGCACACCTGCTGATCCTTGGCCAACACACGACTCAATGCCCGCGCTTGCGGTAATCTCTGGGACCGCGATTGATCCACCATCGGATCCATAAACCACTCCCACAGTTCGGTCCTCCCGTCAGTAGAATGTCACGACCGCCATCGCTCGTCAAGTTCAGATGACCTTCAGGCGGCCATAATTCCCGGCCCGAGCAGCAGCAGCAGCTTGACGTCGATGGCATCGCCCAACGCCCGGCGCTGGGCCAGAAACGCTTCGATCCCGGCCACAGCGACGCGGTGGACGGTGATGTTTTCGCCTTCGGTGCCGCCGCCGGGGCCGACTTGCTGCAGGTCGTGGGCGCGCATCAGGGTGAAGCTTTCGCTGACCATGCCGGGTGAGGACCAGAATTCGCCCAGGGATTCCATGCGGCCCGCGCGATAGCCGGTTTCTTCTTCCAGTTCGCGCGCGCCTGCGATCAGGGCGTCTTCGTCGGCGCTGTCGTCAGCATCGCCGATCAGCCCGGCGGGCAGTTCGATACAGATGCGACCCAGCGGAGTGCGGTATTGTTCGACGAGCAGGACGTGGTCGGTGTCGTCGATGGCCAGGATGACGGCGGCGCGAATGTTGCGCGCGCGGCTGACATATTCCCAGCGGCCACGCTTTTTTGCGGTGATGAAGCGCCCTTGCCAGACGATTTCCTCAGCTTCGGACAATTCACACCTCGATCATACGGTCGGGTAGTTCGTTGGTATCGTGGGCATCGCGCGGGAAATGCTCGGTCAGGACTGCGCCGACTTTGGTGATCGCCTCGACCATGCCATCGGCGACGCGGTTATCGCCGACGTGGCCGATCAAGGCGGCCATCGCCGCGCCCCATTCGGTCACGGGAATTGCGGCGGTGACTTCGGGATCGGTGACGATCTCGGCCCGGCGCTCGGCGCGGGACAGATAGATCAGTACGCCGGTCCCGCCGCTGGTGCGTTTTTCGGTGCCGACGTGGTAAAAGCTGACGGCACGGGCGCGGACGCGGGCGTGCTTGATCGGGCCCGGAACCAAGGCAAAGCGCAAGCGGCGCCAGCGCAGGATCAGCCATGTCGCGGCGAATTTGACGGTGACAACGATGGCGGCCAGCGCGAACAATTCGCCGGGCCGCCATGGCATATCCCACCAGCCCAGGATGCGATCGATTAGCGCGAGATAGAATTGCGGCGCGCTGCTGAGCACGGCCAGCGCCAGCAAGGCGACGAGCGCCGACCACACCAGCGCAATGTCTTCGTAGCTGTCGGACTGGTCCGCCAGAACGGTGACGATTTCCCCGGCGCTATGCGCTTCTGCCACAGTCACCGCCGCTGCAATGCGGTCGCGATCGGCTTCGCTGAGTGCGAAATGATTCGGTGCGAAGGCGATGGGCTTGTCGATCATGGTTTGTCCTACCAACCGCCCGAAGCGCCGCCGCCGCCGAAGCTGCCGCCACCACCCGAAAATCCGCCGCTTCCGCCACCGCCGCCGCCAAAACCACCCTCTGATCGACTACCAAGGCCTTCCATCGCGCCCCACAACAGCACCGGGCCAAGGCCACTGCCGCCGCCATACGACCGCCCGCCACCCATCATGCGCCGGATCATCGGGACAATGAAAAACAGGAAGAAAAAACCAAGCCACAACAGCGCCGGGCCGATCTGGTTCGATTGGGAACGGGCCGGGGCCGGTTGCGCGCTGGCGGCGATCTGGCGCGCCTGGTCGGCGGGCAGGGTCAATTGCTGGATCAGCGCGGCAGTGCCCGCCTCGATCCCGCCGGGCATGTCGCCCGCCTTGAATTTGGGCAGGATGACATTTTGGATGATCAGTTCGGACAAGCCATCGGTGACCGTCGCTTCCAGCCCATATCCGACCTCTATCCTGACCTTGCGTTCCTTGGGCGCGACGATCAGCATGATGCCATCGTTGCGCTTTTTATCGCCCAGACCCCAGGCGCGGCCCAGCCGGTAGCCATAATCCTCGATGTCATAGCCCTGGAGGTCGGGGATGGTGGCGACGACAAGCTGGCGCTGTGATTGCGTTTCCAGCGCGGCAAGCTGCTGGTCGATCTTTGCGGCAACGTCCGCAGGCAGGATATGCGCGGCATCCACAACCCGCCCGGTCAGTGGCGGGAAGGTTTGCGCGTGAGTGACGTGGGCTGTCAGCACCAGCAACAGGGCTGCCAGCGCGAACCTTATCAATAAGGTTGTGACCGCGCTAACCGGGGAAAAGGCGCGGTTGGGGGTCACCGGGATCAGAGCTTGCCTTCAAGGCTGGGTGCGGCTTCCGCCCCCGGAGTGACGGCCTGATAGGGCACCATCGGCTGCGCACTATAGATAATGCGGGCGGCGACGATCGCCGGGAAAGTGCGGATCGTGGTGTTATATTCCTGCACAGCCTCGTTGTAGTCGCGCACGGCGATGCGTACGCGGTTTTCTTGACCTTCCAACTGGCTTTGCAGCATCTGGTAATTGCCGATGCTCTTGACCTCGGGATAAGCCTCGGAATTGGCAAGCAGCCGGCCAAAGCCGCCGATCGACTGCGACAATTGGTTCTGCGCGTCCTGGAACGCCTTCATCTTGGCGGGGTCGGTCAGATCGCCCGCATTCAATTGGATGCTGGTCGCCTTGGCGCGGGCCTCGGTCACGCCGACCAGGATGCCCTTTTCCTGAGTCGCGGCACCCTTGGCGACGGCGGCCAGGTTGGGGATGAGATTGGCGCGTTCCTGGAAGGCGGCCTGCACATCAGCCCATCGCGCCTTGGCATTTTCCTGGCTTGTGGGAATGGAATTGACGCCGCAGCCCGACAGGCTGGCGGTGGCTGCGACCACCAGGACCAGGCGGCAGGCACGGTTGAAAACAGGACGTGCGCGAACGGGCGACATGTGCGAATTTCCCTCACTGGCCGCTGAAGGGCAGCCACCGCGTTGCAAGATAGCGATGGTGCGGGCCGGTACAAGCCATCCCCCGAGAAATTGCCGCGCATTCGGCGTGGCTTTCGTTATTTCACAACCGATTGCGCCGCTTCGGGAGATGTGCCAATTTTCTCCCGAAAGCTGAAACGGGAGAGTTGCGATGGCGATGATCAGCGAATTCAAGGCATTCATTGCGCGTGGCAATGTTCTGGATCTGGCCGTGGGGGTCATCATCGGCGCCGGATTCGGCAAGATCGTGACGTCGTTGACCGATGATATCATTATGCCGGTGATTGGACTGTTCACCGGAGGCATTGATTTTTCCAGCAAATTCATCATGCTCGGCAGTGTCCCGGCCAGCTACAAAGGCCCATTAACCGATTATGCGGCGTTGAAAAAGGCGGGCGCGGCGGTGCTGGGTTATGGCTCGTTCGTTAACGCCGTGATCAATTTCCTGATCCTGGCCTTCGTCATTTTCATGATCGTGCGCTGGGCGGCAAGGCTCATGCCCAAGCCCGTGGTTGCCCCGTCCGGACCGACCGAGGTGGAACTGCTGAGCGAAATTCGGGACAGTCTTAGAAAGGCGTGAGAAAATGTCATCCAGGCAAGACTTGCAAAGCTGGATCATTGAATCTTTGCAATTAAATGGTGCCAGCACGGTTACCGAGGTAGCCAAAATTATTTGGCATGATCACGAGGCTGACCTCCGGAAATCAGGGGACCTATTCTACACTTGGCAGTACGACATGCGATGGCAAGCGCAAAAACTGCAGGATCAAGGCAAACTGGTGAAGCGAAAATCGGATCGGCTTTGGGCGCTTCCTTAGGTCTTCCTTTTCCTCGGCGACAGCCTATATAGGGCCTGTCGGTTTCGACCGACTATGGTGATAAATTGTTGCGTGCAATAGGCGCAGCGGACCCGGGGGCGGTACCCGGCGGCTCCACCATTATCACCCGGGTCCGGTTTTCCGGGGGCCGGGGCCCTGTTGTCGCAGGGATAATGATGGGGCCGAACTAGGATCGACGTGTGTTGAAAAGCGCAATTTTTGCCAGGGCTGAGTAACCCTCTCAAGGCTCAAAACTCACAAGTGCCAACGACAACGAAGCACTCGCAATCGCTGCATAATTCTAGGGGCTAACGCCCTGAAGTTATAAAGCTAAAGCGCGGTTGGACCCACCGGGCAACAGAAGGGATTCCAGCGGCCCGGGGTGGGCCGGGCAACAGAACCACCCCACACCATTCACTGACGTCAGGCCCGGAGCCACCCCCCACAAACAGCGCGTGGGCCGGGCAACAGAACCACCCCACTCACGCTGTTTCGAGATTTGCCCCATGCCGGGCTACGAACGGCCGCTCTTTGAGCTTCCGGTGCTCACGGCCCAGATGGCCGCTGCGCTCCGGGTCTCAAAGATCAGCCATTCTCGCTCCGGCCTGAGGCAAATCTCGAAACAGCGTGACGTCGCTATGAACTTGATTAAGAGGCGATATTGCGTCGCGCGGCTCCGTCGTGGCCGGTAACGCTTCTTGCACCCAACATCTTCTCATACCGGATGCAGTCGAGGATCTTGGCGCCGGCGATCATCACGCTGCCCAGGCATACCAGGAACAGCAGTCGCCCGCCGAATCCCGGATAAATGTCCAGGTAAACGCGGCCGCGTTCGGCGGCGCCCAGGGCCAGGGCGTAGATCACCATGAACGCTTCGAGCCGGGTCTTGATCACGAACAGGCGGGCAAACCGGGCGAGCATATCTTTCCTCTTGGCAGCGGTTGCGGCCACTATGGCCCCTTACTGGCAACGCACAATCCATTTTTAACTATTTATTAAGCATGAAGCCACGCGATGCATCGCGAACATGGCAGCGGCGCAATGTTGCCAATCGTGCTGCCTTGGGCCATAGGCGCGGGCCTCAGTCCCCAGTGCTTTCCGGCACGGAAGGGCATCGACCAACCCAATGGCTATACCGAGCCGCTGCTGCATGCGTGGCGGCAAAGGAAGAAGGCGCAAGCATGACCCAGGCTGAGCTTCTCGCCGCCGCGCAAACCTCGAAGGCGTGGCCTTTCGAAGAGGCGCGCCGGGTGATGAAGCGGTATCCGCAAGGCAAACCTGCCGGGGCGCCGGTGGTGTTCGAGACCGGTTATGGCCCCTCGGGGCTGCCGCATATCGGTACCTTTACCGAAGTGTTACGCACCAATTTCGTGCGCCGCGCCTATGAGGTGCTGACCGGTGCGCCGACGCGGCTGGTGGCGTTCAGCGATGATATGGACGGGCTGCGCAAGGTGCCCGACAATATCCCGAACGCCGAAATGTTGACCGCGCATCTTGGTCAGCCGCTGAGCCGGATTCCCGATCCGTTTGGCAAGTTTGAGAGTTTTGCGCATCATAACAACGCGATGCTGCGTTCTTTTCTCGACCAGTTCAACTTCGACTACGAGTTCGTCTCGGCCAGCGACCGCTATAATTCCGGCCACTTCGACGAGGCCTTGCGCAATGTCCTGCGCCATTATGACGCGATCATGGCGATCATGCTGCCGACGCTGCGCGAAGAACGGCGGCGGACCTATTCGCCGGTGCTGCCGATCAGCCCGGTCAGCGGCGCGGTGCTGCAAGTGCCGATCGAGGTGATAGATGCCGAGGCCGGGCTGATCCGCTTTCAGGATGGCGGCGAAACCATCACCCAAAGCATCTTCTCGGGGAAGGCAAAGCTGCAATGGAAGGTCGACTGGGCGATGCGCTGGGTCGCGCTGGGCGTCGATTACGAGATGTGCGGCAAGGATTTGACCGACAGCCTGACCCAGTCGGGCAAGATCGCGCAAGTGCTGGGCGGGCGGCGTCCGGAAGGTCTGATTTATGAACTGTTTCTCGACGAAAAGGGCGAGAAAATCTCGAAATCAAAGGGCAACGGCCTGACCATCGACCAGTGGCTGACCTATGGCAGCGAAGAAAGCCTGGGCTTTTACCTTTATCGCGAGCCGAAAAGCGCCAAGCAATTGCATGTCGGCGTGGTGCCGCGCGCGGTCGATGAATATTGGCAGTTCCGCGAAAAATTGGCGTCGCAGCCGATCGAGCAGCAGTTGGGCAACCCGGTCTGGCACCTGCTGCGCGTCAACGGCGAAACGACCGGAGCCGGGGACAGCCTGCCGGTCAGCTATGGCCTGCTGCTCAATCTGGTCGGCGTGATGGGCGCCAATGCGACGCGCGAACAGGTGTGGTCGTACCTCGCCAATTACATCGTCAACCCGGCGCCCATGCTGCATCCGGCACTGGATGCGCTGGTGACCAGCGCATTGGCTTACCACCGCGACTTCATTGCCCCGACGTTGCAGCGGCGCAAGCCCGACACCGGCGAGGCCGCAGCGCTGGCCGCGCTTGACGAAGAACTGGCGGCAACCGATGATGGCGCGACTCCGGCGGAATTGCAGAACATCGTCTATGAAATCGGCAAGGACCCGCATTACGGCTTCGAAAACCTGCGCGATTGGTTCAAGGCGCTGTACGAGACGCTGCTGGGATCGGCACAGGGCCCGCGCATGGGCAGTTTCATCGCGCTTTACGGGGTGGCGAACACGCGGGCCTTGATTGCCGAAGCTTTGGGCGATCAAGTGGATTAGCTCAGCCCCACTTCCGCGTCCGATACCACTTGGTAATCACGTATTTGACGCCGCGCTCCACCGGCAGCGCGGCATGCATCGTCAAATCGTTGGGCGAGCCATCGGGCCGGGCATTGTTCCAGCACAGCAGCGTGCCCTGTTGCGGCTCGATTGAAATCCCGAGGCGCGGAAACTCGGTCGCGCCGCCGGCTTCGACGGCATTGAGATAGATCATCGCGGTCCAGCCGCGTTGCCCGCCGCGCTGCTGTTCGCCGGGCCAATAAGGCGAATGCGCCTCGAACCAGTCGTAATGCGCCAGGAATTGCTGTCCGGGGGTGTAGCGTTGGCCCTGCACGGTCTCTCCCAGTGCCGGGTCGATCCCCAGCAAATCGTCGATCCGGCGTTCGATCATCTGGACAAAGGGATCATCGCGCTCGACATCGCCTGAAAAACTGGTACGATACGTGGATTCCCGCGCCTGGTCGTAAGTGCTGGAGGGCAGGGCGACGGCATCGACCATGTCCCGGAACCGAGCGCATTCACCGGCGCTGAGAAATGCCGCCACGGCATGGATTTCGGCGCCTTCGACCGGTACCTGATAGACGCTGGGATCGCGTTGCAGCCGCGCCCGGACAGCGGCCCCTTGCCGCTCCAGCGCCGCCCGGTCAGGCACATTCAAGGTTTTGGTTCTGGTCACGCCCCGCTATAAGCTTGCGGTGTGATTGCGCCAAGTCGGCACACGTTGGCTGTGTCGAGATTTGGCAAGAGCAATGTGCCGTAAATCTGGTTCAAAATCCTCTCCCCGAGGGGAAGGATTTTGAGCCAGATTGAAGGAGCGATGGTTTCAGCCAAAAGCCCCCGCCCTGCTGTTCTGCTGGGCGGGGGCTCTGATGCCGGTCCACTCTCCGGCAAGCTCGTTATGCGGCGTAATTATTAAGAATATACGTCCGGTAAGCTCTGGCGCTAAGCTCTGGCCATTATTACCAGAAGAAATCGTAGATCACGTCCGCGACCTGGCCAGTATCGACGTTGACCAGCAGGACGTCGTTGTAATACCGCACCCATTGGTAAGGGCCGTAAGCGGGCGGCAGATGATAATCCCAGGGATCGGCAATCCAGTAGTCCTGACCGAAAAACAGCGGTTGCAGATAGAAGCCGACGCCTAGCCGATCGTAGGAATAATCGCGATAGGGTGCATAATAGCGCCCGGCGTGGAACTCATCGCGATTGGCTTCACGATAATCGCGCCAGTCATAGCGATTGTCCTGCCGCCAACCATGGTTCCATTGGCCGCCATGTTCCCCGCGATCGTACCCCTGCGGTCCACGCTCATAGCCGTGCTGGGTGCGCTCATAGCCCGGCTGCGAGCCCGCATAGCGCTGTTCGCCACGCCACTGATCGCCGTTTCCGCGATTCTGGCCCTGATAGGCTGGCTGGCCCGCATACCTTGGTTGGCCCTGGGGCTGGCCCTGGTACGGCGTTTGGCCGCGATATGCTGGCTGGCCCTGTCCCGGCGCAAAATTGGGTTGCGCGCGACCTTGCCAGCCATTGACCGCAGGGTTGCCTGGCATCTGCCGGGGCTGGCCATTCCATTGAGCTGGCGCACGCCAATTACCGCGGCGCTCCATCGGCGCCATAGGCGCAGGCCGGGCTACAGGCGCAGCATTGGCGCGCGGGGCTTGGGCAGGGGCGGGGGCCGGTGCCGGGCGGGCCTGCTGTTGATCTTGTCCGCGATTTTCACCACGGTGCTGGTCCTGCTGTGCCATCGCGGCACCGGGCAGCGCCAGCAAGGCGGTACCGAGCACCAATGCACTTAACTTTGCCGACAAACGATCGGCTGACTTTTGTTCTCTCGTAACGGCCATGACCGTTTCTCCATCTCGCGCCGCGCGGGTCTGCGCAGCCTTATGGATCTGTAATAATCCGGCGACGATGACACAAATCTGACCCGTGCTGTCGGCTTCCATTCAGGTTCAAGCCGCCTTGTCTGAACGAAACAGGTGGGGTGGTTGCCGCCCTCCCCAGATGGCATCGCAATCTGCCAAGGAAATGGTGTTACACACTGAGCGGAAAGCACGCGTATGCTAGTGGCGATCGCATTGGCCAACAAGACGGCCCCGATGATCTGGACGATGTTGATCGCACACGATCACCTGCTCACCGGCTCTGAAACTTCTTGCCTCACGGGCGGCAACCACAGAAGCCTCTTAGGCTTTCTCCAGCGTACATTGCAAAGGGTGCTGGTTTTGCCGCGCCAGATCCATCACCTGATTGACCTTTGTCTCGGCGATTTCATAAGGAAATACGCCGCAGACGCCGACGCCCTTTTGATGGACGTGCAACATCACCCGAGTCGCTTGTTCCATGTCCATGTTAAAAAACCGCTTGAGGCAGATCACCACGAATTCCATCGGGGTGTAATCATCATTCAGCATCAGTACCTTGAACTGGCTGGGCTTTTTCGGTTTGGTGCGCGTGCGGGTGGCAAGGCCTATTTGGTCCTTGCCGCTACCGTTTCCGCCTCTGTTGTCGCCCTGATCGCCCCCGCTATCGTCGTCTTTGCCGCCAGCGATCACAGCAACCGGGGTGGATAGCGCCGCATTCGGTGGCGAGTGACCGGAATATCGAGGAAAGGTTTCAGCTGTCAGCATAGCTCTAGAATATCGCAACAACGGGGGCGAAAACAAGCTTTCCTGAAAAAGACCCGCAAACTTGGGGTGCGTTGTGTCACCCTGCTGGCTGCGGACAGCAGGGGCAATCGGCAATTGCAGCCAAAAAAAGGGTCGAGCAGCGAACTGCCCGACCCTTTTTTGTGCCGACAAGGATAAGGTTATCGGCCTTTAGCGTTGCGTTCCCACGGTTGGGATTTGTCTCAGCCGCAGGTTCCAGCAATCGCTCAAGCGGCGGCTTTGACCTTTTCCACAGCGAGGCTGACGCGGCCCGAGATCGGCGCGACGGCATCGGTAGCCAGCTTGATGAAGGCTTCGCTGTGCTTTGTGCCATTGGCCATCAGCGTGTCCATCTGCTTGCGCATCAACTCGCTTTGCAGCTTGAAGAAGTCGGCAGGCGATTTCACACCGGCAATGGTCTTGACCTCTGCGGTCAGCGTTTCGAACGCTTCGCGGCTTTCGGCGACCAGTTCAGTGGTCAGTTCCTGCAAGCCCGAGGCAAGAATCTTGCTCGATTCGACGAGCGCTTCGACATTGCCCTTGGCGAATTCACTGGCGTCGCCCATGGCCACGGTGCTTTTTTCGTAAGCAGCCTTGGCCTTGTCCTGGGCTTCCGAGAATGCCGTCTTGAAGGCAGCGGAAAAATCAAAAGTCGGGGTCGTCATGGCAAAAGTCTCCTTGAAAAAACTGGGTTTGGGAACGGCGACGGGTTTTGCAACAATCGGGAAGGCGGGCTTTGCGCGGGCAATGGGAGCAGCAACCCCAGGAGTGCTCTTGGGCTGCGCCTTGACCTTCGGCGTCGCCTGAACCAGTCGCTTGACCGGCACGGGAGCCGGCGGGGTTTTTGCCGCAACCGGAGTTTTAGCTGGCGCCGCCAGAGATTTTTTGGCGAGCTTGGAGACATAAGGCGCTGCCGCGGGCTTGGCAGCGGGCTTGACCTCTGCCTTCGGCGCTTTGAACCGCGCGGCCTTTTTGCCAGTCGGCATGGCTTTTAATGGCGGAGTCGCAGGGACAGCTTTAACTTCGGCGACTGCTTCAGCGACTTTGACGGTCGGCTCAGGCGTCTTTGCGGCTGGGACGGGGGCATCGACAGTTGGCGTCGGTGCGGCGATGGCAGGCTCTGGTTTTGCCGGCGCCACGACCGCGCCAGATGCCGTAATCTCTGGAACCGGTGCAGATACCGGATCGAAAGCGGGTATCGATTCGCTGGCTTGGGTATCGTCAGCCATAAGTGCTCTTCCCTCGCAGCGCGACGACTTGTCGCGCGTTGCTGCGGTGCACAAATAGTCATCGATGAAGCTAAGTCAAGGAAATTGTGCAGTGCAGCATTCCTTGTTCCGACGGCGCGTTTATTTTCAAATTTTCGGAACCAGCATGAAAAGCGAGCGTTGATTTACCTTGGATTCTCGCCGTCTCCTTTATGCTGTGCCTGCTAACAATCCGAGAAGGTCAGGGCGTCATGACATAGCGACCCGGTGCATCCTCGATGACCTTGTCGCCCCGCCCACCTGGCTTGCGCTTGCCATTCGCTTTCACCTCGTCGCTGTCCTGGTCGCGCAGCCACTGGGCCCAGTGCGGCCACCAGCTTCCAGAATGTTCAGTCGCACCCTGGATAAAGCTCTCCAGAGTGTCGCCGGGTCGGGGATTGGTCCAATACTGGTATTTTTGGGCAGCTGGCGGATTGACCACACCGGCGATATGGCCCGATCCGGCAAGCAGGAAATTCCATGGACCACTCACCTGCCGAGTCAGCCGCCAGACGCTTTCAGCCGGGGCGATGTGATCTTCGCGGCCTGCCTGAATAAAGCAGGGAGTGGTAATGCGGCGTAAATCGATCGGGGTGCCCCCCGCAGAGAGCGAATCGGGCACCACCAGCCGGTTGTCGCGGTATAGATCACGCAAATAGGCCTGATGCCACTTCACCGGCAGATTGGTGGTATCACCGTTCCAGTGGAGCAGATCGAAAGCTGTGTATTCTTCTCCCAGCAAATAATTATTGATCACGTAACTCCAGATGAGGTCGTTACCGCGCAGCAGGTTGAAAGTGGCTGCCATATAGCGACCGTCGAGGTATCCTTCGGGTGCGAGCTTGGCGATGGCCCCGATTTGTTGATCATCGACGAAATGTTTGAGGTCGCCCGAGTGCTCGAAATCGACCTGCGCGGTAAAGAAGGTGGCGCTCTTGACCATCTCGGACTGACCCAGCCGGCTCAATATCGCAAGTGTCGCAGCAAGAGTCGTTCCTGCGACGCAATAGCCAACGGTGTGCACTGCGGGGACCTTCAATCGCATGCGGACTGCCTCGATCGCCTCGACTTGCGAGCGGATATAGTCGTCCCATACGACATCGGCCATGCTGGCATCGGCGGATTTCCACGATACCATGAATACGGTGATACCTTGCGCAACCGCCCATTGCACAAAGCTCTTTTTGGGATTGAGATCGAGGATATAAAACCGATTGATCCAGGGGGGGAAGATGACCAGCGGCACTTTCAGCACCTTGTCGGTAGTGGGGCTGTACTGGATCAGTTGGAACAAGGGGCTTTCGTAGACGACCTTGCCAGGGGTTACGCCGATGTTCTCGCCAAGTCGGAAGGCTTCGGGGTCGGTATGGGTCAACTGGCCGCGCCGAAGATCATTCAACAGGTGCCGCATGCCCCTGACCAGGCTGTCACCCCTGCTGGTCAAGGCGCGTTCGAGCACCAGCGGGTTGGTCAGTGGAAAATGATCGGGACTAAGCGCATCGAGAAGCGTGCGCGTGGCGAAGCGTAGCTGAGCTTTTTTCTCCGGATCGACACATTCGAGATTGTCGGTCATGGCGGTGATCTGCTCCGCCATCAGCAAGTAGCTTTGGTGCACGAAAGCATAGAAGGGTTGCTGCCAGCGGCTATCGGCAAAGCGCTTGTCGTAGCGAGGCAGCGGAATAGATGCTGCCACGCTGGAATTTGCCGGGTTGCCATCTTGGGAGGCGCCAGCGAGCGTCCCAAAGCCATACTGGCCAAGCACACCTTGCCATAACGCGAAGGCGTCGCCCCAAAGTTGCTGTTGCGCCTCGGGATGGGCTATTGGTATTTGCCGGTACCAGCTTTCCATCATGCCGAACCACTGTTGGGGATCTGCCAAGGTCGCTGGCGGGGCCGCCGCAGATTTCAGCGCTTGTTCGCTCTGAAATTCCAGCCACATGGTTTGCAGCTGAGCAGCCACCTGGCCCCAGTGGGCAGCGTCCTTGGGGTCGGCCAGGGGAGCCACTGCGGCGGGCAACATCTCGCCGATCAGCCGCGGTGTCAGTTCATTGGTAAGCCTGAGCAGATCGGTCATCAAGTCGGGAAAGCCCGCGGTCGCAGAGTCGTCGCTCATCCCGAAACTCCATTTTTATGGAGCTCCCTCCTATCAGGATTCAGTCAGGTGGCAATTTATTGCAGCGGCTGGGCGACATCGATGGTGGCCTGTTCCCGTTGAATTTCGCTGACGGGACCGATGGCTACTTGTTGAAAGATCCAGGAATCAAAAAATGAATCTCGCGTTTGCGGCGTTTTGGGCGCAGGAGCAAATCCCTCCCGTAACTGGCACTCAGTAGGCCAACTCAACCGGAAAGTGTAATGCCCGAAGAATTCTATCGCATGAAGCGACTGCCGCCCTACGTCATTGCCGAAGTGAATGACATGCGCGCCGCCGCCCGTGCCGCCGGGCGGGACATTATCGATCTGGGGATGGGGAACCCGGACCTGCCGCCGCCCGCGCATGTCATCGACAAGCTGTGTGAGGTCGCACAAAAGCCCGACGCGCATGGTTATTCGGCGTCAAAGGGCATTCCGGGTTTGCGCAAGGCGCAGGCGCAATATTATGCGCGCCGCTTCGGGGTGGATCTCGACCCCGATACCGAAGTGGTGATGACGATGGGCTCGAAAGAAGGGCTGGCGAGCATGGCCACGGCGATGACCGCGCCGGGCGACGTGGTGCTGGCGCCCAACCCATCCTATCCGATCCACACCTTCGGCTTCATCATTGCCGGCGCAACGATTCGCGCGGTTCCCTCCAAGCCGGATGAGAACTATTGGCACTCGCTCGACCGGGCGATGGCCTTCACTGTGCCGCGCCCATCGATCCTGATCGTCAATTATCCGTCAAACCCTACTGCCGAAACCGTAGACCTCGCTTTTTACGAACGCCTGGTGGCTTGGGCAAAGGAAAACAAGGTTTGGGTGCTGTCGGACCTGGCCTATTCCGAGCTTTATTTCGACGGCAATCCCACGCCATCGATACTGCAGGTGCCCGGCTCGAAGGACGTGGCGGTGGAATTCACCAGCATGTCCAAAACGTTTTCGATGGCTGGGTGGCGGGTGGGGTTCGCGGTGGGTAACCCGCGGCTGATCGCGGCCTTGACCCGGGTAAAGAGCTACCTCGATTACGGTGCCTTCACGCCGATTCAGGCGGCGGCCTGCGCTGCGCTGAACGGCCCGCAGGATATCGTCAAGCGTAACCGGGAGCTTTATCAAAAGCGCCGCGATGTGATGGTGGAGGCGTTTGGGCGTGCCGGATGGGAAATTCCCAGCCCCAAGGCATCGATGTTCGCCTGGGCACCGTTGCCGCCAGCGCTGAAGGATATGGGCAGCCTGGAGTTCTGCAAGCAATTGCTCACCCATGCCGAGGTCGCAGTGGCGCCGGGCGTGGGTTATGGCGAAGATGGCGAAGGCTATGTGCGCATCGCCATGGTCGAAAATGAGCAACGGCTGCGGCAGGCGGCGCGCAACATCAAGCGCTATTTGTCGAGCATGGGGGTGAATGCGGCGGGGACGAAGTGGGCGTAGTCCCGGGGTCCCTGCTTCGCAGCCTTGATCAGTAAGCTCAGGACTCTCGCGTTCCGTTAGCTACATTTATCAGGCATTTCGCTGCAGAGCAGCAAGATCGGTGGGAGTGTTGATGTTATCCGGCGGGGCTGGCAGGTCGACGGCCCTCGCTCCCACCGCTTCCGCCAGCGCGCGCATTGAATGGCGGCCGGTGCCGGTCAGGATCGCCTCGATCGCGTCCACCGCTCTCACCGGCCACAATCCGATCACCGGCTGGCTGGCGATGTACGCCGCAGCGACAGGAGGGGATTCGGCGCCAAGCCATTCGGGCAAATTATCCGGCAGACCAGCGCTATCTACACCCAACGACAGCACCGCTTCATAGCCTTCATCGCGCGCGAGATGAAGCGCGGCGGCAAGCCCGGCAAGCGGACCCATATCGGCTGCTGGCCAATCGGGAAGCGTGGGCGCGGGCGCGGTTTCGCGGCCAGCGACCACAACATATTCGCACCAGCCCGAAAGCGCATCGACCGCGCGCGCCAGCAGTGTCTGCCCGTTCAGTTCGGCCAACGCCTTGTCACTGCCAAAACGGCCCGACTTCCCGCCCGCCAGCACAACCCCGAGAAGCATCGTCAGTAAACCACCACGCTACGGATGCTTTCCCCGGCATGCATGAGTTCGAAGCCGCGATTGATCTCGTCCAGGCTGAGCACATGAGTGATCATCGGATCGATCTCGATCTTGCCGTTCATGTACCAGTCGACGATTTTCGGCACATCGGTGCGGCCTTTCGCGCCGCCAAAGGCGCTGCCTTGCCAGACCCGGCCGGTCACCAACTGGAAAGGCCGGGTGGAGATCTCCCGGCCCGCTTCCGCAACGCCGATCACCGTCGACACACCCCAGCCACGATGGCAGCATTCCAGCGCCTGACGCATTACCTCGGTGTTGCCGGTGCAGTCGAAGCTATAGTCGGCACCGCCATCGGTCAGCAAGACGAGGTCCGCGACAATCTCGGCTCCGGTTTTGCCGGCAGGGTTATAGAAAGCGGTCATGCCAAACCGGCGGCCCCATTCCTCTTTGCCGTTGTTGAGGTCTACCCCGATGATCTTGTCCGCCCCGACCAGACGCGCGCCCTGGATCACATTGAGACCGATACCGCCGAGGCCAAAGACGACGACGTTGGCGCCGGGCGTGACCTTGGCTGTGTTGGTCACCGCGCCGACCCCCGTGGTCACGCCGCAGCCGATGTAACAGCTCTTGTCGAACGGCGCGTCCTCACGGATTTTGGCGACCGCGATCTCGGGCAGCACGGTGAAATTCGAAAAGGTCGAACAGCCCATGTAGTGGTAGATCGTCGCGCCCTTATAGCTGAAGCGCGACGTGCCGTCGGGCATCAGTCCCTGGCCCTGGGTGGCGCGGATTGCGGTACACAAGTTGGTTTTGCCTGACAGGCAGCTTTTGCATTGGCGGCATTCGGGAGTGTAGAGCGGTATGACGTGATCGCCCGGTTTGACCGAAGTGACACCGGCGCCCACCTCGCGGACGATGCCAGCGCCTTCGTGGCCCAGGATGCTGGGAAAGATGCCCTCTGAATCCAGCCCATCCAGCGTATAGGCATCGGTGTGGCAGATGCCGGTGGCCATGATTTCCACCAGCACCTCGCCCGCGCGAGGGCCTGCCAGATCCAGTTCCACGATTTCCAGAGGCTGTTTGGCGGCAAAGGCAACGGCAGCGCGGGTCTTCATTGGGGGAACCTCATGATCGCATGGCTTTTCATGGCGATACCCCGGTTCGTCAGATGATTCCAGTGGTCCAGATTATTGCCCCAGCGCGACCGCCCAATCGTGCACTGCCTGCAGTCGCGCGGTGTTGTCGGCGCAGGTCAGGGCGTCGTCGCGACTAACCGCAAGCGGTTGGGCGGCGCCTATTGCCGAGGAGTTGGCCCCAGCAGGAATGCTGGCACTTTCACCGGGTCGGTCGCTGCGCGTGGCGGCGTCGGCATGGCCGGGCAGATCGGCGCTCCGGGCGCGATCCTGAGCGCTGGCGAGCTGCATGACGGCAGCATGATAACGATCCCGCAGATCGGCAGCAGTGCGATCGGCGGCCACCGCCAGTTTCGAGTTATAGACATCTTTGACTTCCTTTGCGGCAGTGGCTTGCTGAATGGCGCTGGCGTTGGCGCTTTGGATCGCGGCGATGGCTGTGGCGCGTTGCCGGGCGATGACGGCCCATTTAGCCGCTTCGTGATGCTCGACCGCCCCGAACACCGCCGCCAGCAGCGCGATTGCGGTCATCGGATGCGCTAACAGCCAAGCCGCCGATCCCCGCGCCCATGACAGCAGGCGCAGCGGTACAGCGGCTTGGGGAATGGCAAGCCCGAGAATGGTGTTGATGATGCTCATGCCGTTAAAACCTGAACATGCCGGCAAGTTTGGCATTCGCCACCGCGCCATCGCCCACCAACTGATTAAGTGAGGCCGCCGGGTGGGTGCCGTCCAGCGTATTCGACAGCTTCACCGTGACACCGATCGCATGGGCAAACAGCAGCCCGGTGGTCAGTGTGATAAAGCAGTTGCCGCCGGTGCTATAGGCGCTGGCATAGGTTCCTGCAGTCTCATATCCGCCAGTGCCATCGAGAATGGCCAGAACGGCACCAGGGGGTGCGCCGACATTGAGATAAAGCCCCGTCGCACCAGCCGTGGCGGCGGTGGCGACGGTGGCGGTCCAGCTATCCTGCGCCGCGACGTTCCAAGTGCCTGCCAAGCCGCCCGATCCCACCCCGGCATAGGCATCGGTGATGTCGAAGGAGCGATCGATGTATGCGCCGTTGATCGCAGCAGGATTGCCATTCGGAACACTGCGAATCCAATTATTGATCTGCCAGAGTGACGCCGCCGGATAGGCATAGCTGCTATTGAATGCCGCCTGCCCCGCCGTGGTCTGAAAACCGTCGGAGGATGTCATCCGCTGGAGAATAGACACCTGGATCAGCGGCACATTCCATGCCGCTTTCAACGCGGCCCAGGTCGCCGTGAACAGCGCCTGCCATGTCGCGACAACGGTCGTGCCATCGTTGGTACCCAGCGCGCAGACAGTGCACGTAAAGGGCAGACGTTGGCCCGCCAGCAAAGCCAACGCCGCGATACGGTAATAGAGGCCTGCTCCGCTACCCGTCCCGGTGATGCCAGCCAGCTTTCCGCCGGGAACCGCCCAATTAAGGTTGGGCAGCCGCTTCGCGCCATTTGCGGTCGATGCCATGCCCCGGCCAAACCAGCTTGCCTCGCCGCAGTGGTTGGCGGTGGCGCGCGGCTGCGTCCAATAGCGCGGTTCGCCTTGACCATATTCGATGCTGGTGCCGATCATCAACGGCACTTCGCGTCCGTCCCAGCCCTGTGCCACACCCGCGATCGGACCGAAGCTATAGACGTTGTTGCCCGATGGCGTCGCGGTACTGATGCCGCCAGCCGTTGCCAGCGCTGCCAGCGAAGTGGTGCCGACTTGAACCCGCTCGCCAAGTGCCTGGTTATAGGCCAGCGTGGTCGAGCCCGGTTGAAAATCGGTGGCCGGTGTAATCAGCGTGCGATGGCAGCGGATCATGACCCGACTGCCTGGCGGAACCAGATAAGTCTGTTTGCCGGCATCGGTCCAGGCTTGCGGCATCGCCCCGCCATTGGCGGTCAGGGTGATCGAGTTCAAACCGCCAAAGCTCAAAGGTACAGTGCGCAGCGTACCTGTAATATCGGCGAATACCATCGTCACGATGTCGATCTGGATGGCGTTGGAGTTCGCACTTTCCTGGTTGCCAGCCGAATTGTTCAACCACCAGTTGGCGAACAGAAATCGCTGATTAGTGGTCCAGTACTCATCGCTGATGTAGACCTTTTCATAAATCGCGTATTGCGCCGAAGCGCCCGGCTGATAGCTCGCCGTGAATGCGCGCCAGCCCTGGCCGGTGATCATTTCCGGGCCATAGGAAAGCCCCGCCTTGGCGGCTTCGTTCAGCGCAATAATCTGCGTCGGCGCCGGGATCGGAGGCATGCTCATGGCTTTGTTCTCCGCCTACATTGAATGGTGTTCGTATCGAGGTCAGGGATCATGTCAGAATCTCCGCACGGCAGCGATCAGGCCGCCGTTCGCTGGATGGGAAAAGTCGAGCTTGCCCAGGATGGCGAAACCCTCGCCTGGGCCATTGCCACCGACACCGCCCGCGCCGATCCCGAAACCTAAAATGAGCTGCGAAATATACCCGGCAACGGGGCCAAAACGTGCCACCATGGCTCAGTTGCCCGAGTAGGCGATCTTGTCGGTCGCGTTGCTGCCGACGATCGAAATACCGCTGGCGTTGGCCACCGCGAACGACATCGATTGTCCCGGGCTCAGCGGATAACCGCTCGCGGCGCTGACCCCCGCCGCGCCGACGTAAACCGTGCCGGTATTGGCGGGCAGTGCAGTGACGATGAGCCCGTTCTGAAGGGCGTTCGCAGGCAAGGCGACCGCTGCAGTCGTCAAGATTTGTTGACCGGTGATCGGGACGGCAGGCAACGGGCCCAGGACCGTGCCGATGATATTGGTGCCTGACGGAATTGAAGGCAGGCTGACCGGCTGGGTCGCCTGCCAGAACGTCCCGGTGACCGCCAGACTGGGTGCCGAGCCGATGTTCATTGTCGGGGGGGCAGCAAAGGCTGGCAGCGTTCCCGAAATGCCGAATGCGCTGTTGGTGACAGAGCCGATGCTGTTCGTACCGGCAGGCAATGCCGGCAGCGATGCCAAACTAACCGGTTGTATCGCCTGCCAGAACGTCCCGCTGACGGACAGCGGATTGCTGAGCTTACTGTATATCCCCGAAAGCCAGCCCCGGATGCCGGAGCCGCCTGCCGGAGGGATAATGCTGGAGGCGTCGTTGCCGTCGGCAGCGGCACCCGTGGGCAGCGGCAAAACCGAGGCGGAGACCGGTACGATCTGGTCGCTGGCAATCACAACCGGTGCGCTGCCTGTCATCGGCGCTTGCCCGTTGCCATTGGGAAACGGAATGTTCTGGGTGACGCCGATGGCGTCCTTGACGGCTAGTATCATGTCAGAAACTCCGAGTGGCAGCGATCAGGCCGCTGTTTGCTGATTGGGAAAAGTCGAGCATCGCGGCGGGCAGTCCTGCTGGCGATGTAATGGTCACCGTGATGCCGCTGGTATGCGGAGAGTTGGCGCTGCCACTCAGCGTTTCGGTCAGGACGATGGCATAGCTGCCCGCCAAACCGCTGCCATCATATGCCCAGCCGGGCACCGCGTTGATCGTCAGTCCGGCAGGAACGCCGGTAGCCGTGATAGTCGAGCCTGATGATGCACCCAGGATCATTCCGCTCGCGGCTACACCCCGCGTCAGACCCGCAGTCGACAGCGACAGCGCCCCCAGGACCTGCGGCGCGGCGAATTCGCCGATTGTCGTAAACCCGACCAGCAGACCGGAATCTGCGATCCACTGGATTTTGCGCAGGGTCATAGCGTGGCTGGCTCCGCCAGCATGACGATCGCTGGGTTCATGATGGTCACCGCCCCGGTCCCATCCGTGATCTTGAGGTCGATCAGGTAATTGCCGGAAGGCAGCCCCGTACAATCGGCGGCGTCCAGCGTCAGCAACCAGCCAACCGGAAAGCTGACATTGGCGGGCCGGTAGGCGATGGCCATGCTGGCCGCATCGGACGCTGTCGAAACTGGTGCGCTCCGGCCTGCGGCGATGGGGCGCAGGCTGGAAGCAATCAGCGCCTCGCCGCCCGGCTGTGCGCCGGTGTCGGCCACGCCGATAGTGATCGTTTCACCGCGATAGCGGGTGTAGAGTGTGGCAGCCATGGCGGTTCCTTTGGGATCGAATCCGGCCTGAAGCGGAACGTCCGCTCGCCCGACCGGCGGGCGTGCATTTCACCGCGGCGTAGTATCAGGGCGCGTATTATCCGGTCCCGCTTCTGCGGCGATACCGCCCGGACCAAGCTGCAAGCGAAAGGCGCGAGTGACGTTCTCCATGCCGTAAAAAAGCGTGCCCAATCCGATGATGAGCAAGGCGCCGCGTGCAATCTCTCGCAGGCCTCCGGCATTTTCGCGCAATGCTGCGGTGATCCACCACACCAGCGCCAGCAGTCCCAGGGCGACGCCCGCCTCCACTATGGCGCGCAATGCACGGCGCGAATTGGGATCCTGCAAGCCAGTCACGTCAGCGCTCCCAACGCTGATACAAACGTCAGATAAAGTGCTGCCTCGGCAGCGCGACGGCGAACCAGACCGGGCAGCACTCGTCCGCCGCCCTTGTCCCAGGCTGCAAAGGCTGCCGCAGCGTCATGGTGCTCGCCAGCACGGTGAAATCTTAGAACGCTGGAGCGTGAAAAAGCACCGATGCCGATATTGTAAGCCAGCGAACACATCGCCCCGAACTGGTTGTCATTAGTGGACGATGTGCCGCAGGCCAGCGTTATTCGCCGGGCAAGATGGCCCAAATCCTGGATTAGGCGGGCGTCGGCTTGCGCCTGCGTCCACACCACGCCAACCCGGATTTCGGGGCCAGTAGAGCCCCAACCAATCGTCCAGGGTGCGCCGCCGCTTCCAGGATCGGGATAAGCGTCCAGCCGGCAGCTTTCGGCGCCGCGCAGTATTGCCAGCGCGGCCGGATTGATGGCATGAGGAATGGTGGCCTCCTGAAAAATGGGATGTGTTCGGCTGTCGCCTGCATAGGACGCCTCAGAATCTGATTCGAAATTCGCGAAAGAGCGAATTTCGATAGTCCGTACCACCCCACGCCGGGGGCGTGGGGCGGTACGGACTATCCGAAACGGAGTTTCGGATCAGACACTCAGGGCAGCAGTATTATCTGGCTAAATGATGGATCAGCCATTGGCCGGCCGCCACAATGACCCCGCCGGCAACGCTCGACAGCCCCAACAGGGCGCCTCGCTCGCCCTTGCGTTCGCTGTCTTGCAGTTCGAGCGCGGTGATGCGGTCACGCATCGGCGCCGTCGTGGCGGCTATGGCAGCATTTACGCTCCGGACTTCCTTCTTGATCTCGCCCAACCCCTTGTCGAGCGAGCGCTCCATCCGCCCCATTCGGTCATTCATTGCCTTGAGGCCGCCTTTCACCTCGCCTACCTCAAGAATGATACCCTCGGGCGCGATGGACATGCCAAGATCAGGCCGCATGGATCGAGCGTCCATGTTCATGCCACAACGCGGTGATGGCGTTGAACTCCATCTCGATCCAGTCGTAGTTTGTTGCCAGCGTGCAATCAGAATTGAGCCGCAGACCAGTGCCATTGTGGGCAAAGGTTAAACTCGCGCCTGTCGTGACCCCCGCACAGTAAACTCGCGTTATTTGCCCATGCGCGGGCGTATAGGTTGTCGCCATGGTGCACGGAATGGCTGCCAAGGCGCCCGTGTATAAAAGGCCCACGCGCGGACTATCAACCGGGATCGCATAAGAAGCGGACGAAAAACTGAGCACGGTCATGCCATTTGCGAAGCCGAAGCCCTGGCTGACAGTGGGGCCTTCACAGCTCATGAGCGGAACTCGCAACGTCGTGCCAGCATAATTTGGATAGTGTATCTGGTTGACGCCATCGGCTTTACCAAGCGTAAGCGAACAGGAGTTCGGGTCGATCTCGCCGGTCACGGCATAGGCCGTAGCAACACGGTTGTTGGCGATGGCGTTGGCCGTCCGGTGGATATTGAAACGCATGTGAATATCTGTCGGCGCTGGGGCGTATGTCCCGGCGGGAGCGCCCGGAATTACAGTCGTCAGGTTTACTGGACCCTGGATAGTTACAACCGGGTTCACCCCGCCCTGATCGATGGTGTAATCCATATCGATATAAGTCGAAGTGAAGCTGCCAGCGGTGAGGGCCGTTGAGAATATGAATGACGTGTCGGTCGCGCGGCCCCGGATGATCCGTATATAGTTGCCGCCCAGCCATTGTCCGCAATTGGTCCACTCGCAATCGATAAAATCCAGCCACGGCGGGGCCTTGGTCAAGTCGCGGTTGGGATAGTTGAAATTGTAAAGCAGCGTGGTTGACCATCCGCCGGTAACGCTGGTTTGCAAGCAATTGTAAAACCGGCAATTGGTCAGCCTGCCACCGACACCACCGAGTATTTCGTAAGACGCATTGGTATTGCCGAAATCACAGTTATCGGCATGAATGATACCCGTGGATGGATTGAAGCACGATTGGTTGCTCCCTTCCATAGTGACATTCTTTAGAACAAAGGTCCCACCGCCGACATAAAAGGTTTCAGACTTGAAGCCGGATAGCTTGCAGTTGATGAGCGTGATATTATCGACTTCGGTGTTCTGCTGGCGGATGCCCTTGTTGGTCAGGTCGGGTCCGTCAGGAGAGGCGGGCGTGACCTCTGTACGGACGCCAGTATAGGCGCAGCCGCCATCCAGCCAGATGTCTTCCATGGCGAACCAGGTGTTATCGTATGAAGTCTCCTCCGAGAACGATGTGCCACCCAACAGGTTGATGCCCGATCCGCGCCAGACATTCCCGCCGACATTCTGCCAGTCCGTCTCCAGCAAGCCGCCGTGAAGGCCCAGCATCTTGATCCTGGTCTGCGTCGGCAAGCCCCTGAACTTGATCGGCGCCGTTACCCAGATCGATTGCCCATCCTGCGCCCATGCATCGGTCGTTGTCTGCCCGGCGCCGCTGGTGCGGATCGTATTCCAGATCGAGACGACATCGAAATCGAATATCAATTCGCGGCAGGAAATGGCTTTGCAATAATCGATCGCCGCTTGCACCGCTGGCTGATCGTTATTCGTGCCGCCGAGTGCCCCCCCCTGCGATATGGCGATAGCGCCACCCAGTGCTACCAGCCGGAAATGGCGCCCGGTGCTGTCAGACGCGCAGAACCTGGGGCAGCTCATTGCCAGCGCGGCACTGGCCAGATTATCCGCAACATAGGTTGCACCGCCAATACCCGCGTTCGAATAACCGCCCGCGAGAAATGCGGTAACTGCGACAGGAAGCGAATATGTGCCCAGGTTGATGAACAGGTCGATGGAGACAGGGTGCGCTGCGGCGGTGTTGTTGAGGGCGGCGGCAATCACTGTCGCCACCGCGACCTGCTCGAATGTGTCGAGCGCTGGGTTGGTCGGATCGGTGCCTTCGACGCGCAGGGCAATCATCGCCTGAGGATAGGCTGTTGCCGCAGCGAGCGGCGTGGAATGGTTCCAGTCAGTCATCATAATTCCCGCAAAGGTAAAAGCCAGGCATGTGCGAAGGAGGCGGGTTAGTTGCCCTTGGCGCGCCACCGATAACCGCCGCCGCCGTCACTGAAACTGCTCGACTGGTCCTGGACGAACAGGCTTGCCACGGTCCGGGTCAGTGATATTTCCTGGATGATGGTCACGCCTGTCACACTACTGGACGGGTTGATGACGTTGGCGCTGATGTCGACGCAAGCGTTGGGAAAGCCGCCGAAAGGAAAGGTTAAAGTGATCGCCGCCTCTGCCGTCATAGCTGCCGCAACAACCCCGCCCATCTCGATGAAACCATTGGGGTGCAGCAGCTTCCAGTTGCCCGAACCGTCGGTGCTATAGGCGGTGGCAGATGCGACCGCGCCTTGCACCATGGCGGTGGTGGCCAGTTTGGTGCTTTTGTCATTGCTGGCGGCAGTCAGGCCGAACGCGTTGCCGGAAAACGTGCCACCGGCAATGGGCATCAGGCCAGCCAGGCCCGCACTCAGAAACGGCGCATTGGGCGCGAAAACGATATTGGATGCGGTTATCGCCGTCTGCCCGTAAGCGATACTGACGTAATAAAGGGGAACAAAGCCGGTATCGACCGCCGGAGCCACGGGGCTTGCCGCAGCAAGGCCAGCCTTTGCCTGGACATTAACCGTGCCCGCGCGTTTGGTATAGCTGGGCTGGCCATTATTTGCCGGACCGGAAAATGGGATCGCGGGGTTAGCCGAGTTATAAAAAGGCAGGGTGATCGCGCCGCTATCGACTTCGCTATAGGCCGCCTGGATCAGGTAAAGGACCGAGTTTCCAGAGGTCGCAGGCGCCGTCATGTTCAGCTGGGTGTTGGCTGACGCCAGCAGGATGCCCTGTTTCACGGTCTGGTCGGTCGTATCGGCAGCCAGGCTGGAATAGGCGATGTTATCGACGTTCTGGAGGCTGTAAATCGCGCCCGGTCCGATGTTGACCGCCATGCTCGGCACCGCAGTCGGCGTGCAGGGCAGGCCAGCGGCCAGCGTACTGCTGCCCAATACATCCATTGCCAGCCGGCCAATAGCCACCATGGCATTACGATTGGTGTTAAGGATGTCGGTTTCGAGCGGGATGGCTCCGGGCCAGACAATTTGGCGATCCATGCGGCTGCTCCTGAATGAGTTGTTGTGGCGATAAGCATGG
>JALYHR010000046.1 GCA_030776465.1 Pseudomonadota bacterium | reverse complement strand
TTTCAGCACGGTTTCGACGATATGCGGGGCGTTGAGGCGGGCGGTGTCGTATTGCTGGTCGGGGCTGTCGTGGTCCTGGAAGATGTCGGGCAGGCGCATGGTGCGGATTTTCAGGCCCGCATCCAGCAGTCCTTCGTCCGATGCCAGCGTCAGGACATGCGCGCCCAGCCCGCCGATGCTGCCTTCCTCGATCGTCACCACGACCTCATGCGTCGCCATCAGCCGGGTGATCAGCCCAGTGTCCAGCGGCTTGGCGAACCGAAGGTCGGCCACCGTCGTCGCCAGTCCCCTGGCCTCCAGCGTGTCGGCGGCTTTCAACGCTTCGGCCAGCCGCGTGCCCAGGCTCAGGATGGCGATCTTACCGCCTTTCTCGTTGCCGCGCACGATCCGGCCCTTGCCGATGGTCAGCCGTTCCGGGACGCTTGGCAGCGCCACCCCGGTGCCATTGCCGCGCGGGTAACGCAGCGCGATCGGGCCGTCGTCGTAACAGGCCGCGGTATGCGTCATGTGGACCAGTTCGGCCTCGTCTGAGGCGGCCATCACCACGAAATTGGGCAGGGTCGAAAGGTACGTGACATCGAAGCTGCCAGCATGGGTCGCGCCATCGGCCCCGACCAGCCCGGCGCGGTCGATGGCAAAGCGCACGGGCAGGTTCTGGATGGCAACATCATGCACCACCTGGTCGAAGGCACGCTGCAAAAAGGTCGAATAGATCGCGCAGAACGGGCGCATGCCTTGCGCCGCCAATCCCGCCGCGAACGTGACCGCATGCTGTTCGGCGATGCCGACATCGAAGCTGCGCTCGGGGTACAGAGCCGCGAATTTATCCAGCCCGGTGCCCGATGGCATGGCCGCAGTGATCGCGCAGACGGTGTCGTCGCGCGCCGCCTCGGCAATCAGCGCAGCCGCAAACACCCCGGTATAGCTGGGCGGGCCAGCGGGTGCCTTGGCCTGTTCGCCGGTGACGACGTTGAATTTGGTGACGCCGTGATACTTGTCGGCGGCGGCTTCGGCGGGGGCATAGCCCTTGCCCTTGCGGGTGACGACATGGACCAGACAAGGCCCTTGTGCGGCATCGCGGACGTTTTCCAGCACCGGCACGAGGTGTTCGAGATTATGCCCATCGATCGGCCCGACATAGTAAAAGCCCAGTTCCTCGAACAAGGTCCCGCCCATCGCCAGCCCGCGCGCGAATTCATCGGTGCGCTTGGCCGCCATATGCAGCGTCTCGGGCAAACGGCGCGACAACCGCTTGGCCAGTTCGCGCAAGGTCAGGAACGGTCGCGACGACACCAGCCGCGCCAGATACGCCGACAGCCCGCCCACCGGGGGCGCAATCGACATGTCATTGTCGTTGAGGATCACCACCAGCCGATTGCCCGCCTGTTTGGCATTGTTCATTGCCTCGTACGCCATGCCCGCCGACATCGCGCCATCGCCGATCACCGCGATCGCCTTGCCCGGCTCGCCCGCCAATTGCCGCGCCACCGCAAAGCCCAGTGCCGCCGAGATCGAGGTCGAGGAATGCGCCGCGCCGAACGGATCATATTCGCTTTCGGACCGCTTGGTGAAGCCGCTGAGCCCGCCCCCCTGCCGGATCGAGCGCATTTCATGGCGCCGCCCGGTCAGGATCTTGTGCGGATAGGCCTGGTGCCCGACATCCCAGATCAGCCGGTCATGCGGCGTGTCGAACACATGATGCAGCGCCACCGTCAGCTCGACCACGCCCAACCCCGATCCGAGATGCCCGCCGGTCTGTCCCACCGAACCGATCATCTCGGCCCGCACTTCATCGGCCAACACCCGCAATTCCGCCAGCGACAGGCCGCGCATGTCCGCAGGGCTGGCAACGCGGTCAAGGATGGGGGTGTTTGGCGATAATTGTTGCAAGGGGGTTCCGTCCATGATGATTCTCTTACAGCGCAGGCTCCGACGTGTCACCAGTCGCGTCGGGCCGCGATACACTTCCCCACAAATTGCGCCTTATTAAACACATATCCGCCCTTACCAACCGCGCGCCGACATTGCTCGCAAGGCGCGATGACCGCTTCCCACGATGCCGTCGGCGGCCTATAGGCGCGTTGCCATGGCAACCTCCCCCACACTTGCCCTCCCCACCGACTGGCGGGATTTTTATGCGCTGACCAAGCCGCGCGTGATGAGCCTGGTGATCTTTACCGGGCTGTGCGGCTTGCTTGCCGCGCCCCAGACTATCAATCCGGTGCTCGGTTTTACCGCCATTTTCTGCATCGCCATCGGCGCGGGCGGGGCGGCGGCGCTGAACCAGTGGTGGGAAGCCGATCTCGACGCTGGCATGAAACGAACCCTGTCGCGCCCTCTGCCTGCCGGACGCATGGAGCGCAGCAGCGCCCGCGATTTCGGCGTGGGGCTGTCGGCAGCCTCGGTGCTGATCATGGGGCTGGCGATCGGCTGGCTGACCGCCACGATCCTGGCGGTGTCGATCTTCTATTATGCCGTGATCTACACCATCTGGCTCAAGCCGCGCACGCCGCAGAACATCGTTATCGGTGGCGGTTCGGGGGCATTCCCGCCGATGATCGGCTGGGTTGCCGCAACCGGGCATATCACGCTGATGCCGGTGGTGCTGTTTGCGATCATCTTCATGTGGACGCCGCCGCATTTCTGGTCGCTGGCGCTGTTTGTCCAATCCGATTACGCCAAGGTCGGCGTCCCGATGATGCCGGTGGTCGCGGGCGAGAAATCGACCCGCCACCAAATCCTGGCCTATACGGCCCTGCTGCTGCCCCTGAGCATGGTGCCCTGCATGCTGCCACGCGGGATCGGCGGCACCGGGATGATCTATGGTGTCGCGGCGGGCGTATTATCAGCATTGTTTCTGCTGTTCGCGGTGCCTGTGGGCCTGCGCCAACGTGCGGACGCCGATGACGCGATGAAGCCCGAGCGGCGGATGTTCAAATTTTCAATCCTCTATCTGTTCCTGCTGTTCGGCGCGCTGGTGGCGGACCGCTTGATACTGCAAAGGTAACGCCGATGGCAGACCACGATTTCAAACCCCCGTTCGACGCGCTTTCGGCCGACCAGATGGCAACACGCAACCGGGTCATCCGCCAGCGTAATGTCGTGCTGGGGCTGGTTCTGGCCTTTTTCGCGCTGCTGTTTTTCGCCATTACCGTGGTCAAGATGAAACATCCGAAAATGCCTCACAGATCGCCGCCCCCCACCACCGCTGGCGCACCCGTTTCGGGGGCCGTCAATGGTCAGTAATAATCACCGCGTCGGCATGATGGCCGGTGGTTTTGCGCTGTTCATGGTGGCGATGTCCTATGCATCGGTGCCGCTGTACCGCATATTCTGCCAGCAGACCGGTTATGGCGGCACCCCCGCCCGCATCGACGAAGCCGATGCGGCCACCGTTCACGCGGTGGCTGGCAAGGACATTTCGGTACGCTTCGATGCCAATGTCGAGGCTGGCATGCCGTGGCGCTTCAATCCCGAAGTGGGCAAGCAGACGGTACAGATCGGCGCGCGCAAACTGGCGTTTTTCGATGCGCAGAACCCGACCGATCACGCCATTACCGGGCAGGCGAGCTATAATATCGAGCCGGGCGAGGCCGCGCATTACTTCACCAAGATCCAGTGCTTCTGCTTCACCCGCCAGATCCTGCAACCGCATCAAAGCGCGCGCATGCCGGTGACTTATTTCGTCGATCCAAAGATCCTGACCGATCCCGATACGAAAGACATTCAGCAGATCACGCTGAGCTATACCTTCCACAAGGTTCCCGACGGCGCGTGAAGGCTATCTCTTTACTATTCCCTCCCTTGCGAAGGGGTACGGGCAGGGTAGGCGCCAAATGCGATTGTCCTGCACATAAGCCTCTGGACCACGAGCAAACGGGCGGTTAAGGCGCTGGACGTACCGATTGGCGGCGTTCGCGCTGCCTGTTCTCAAACCGGGGGAATTTTGCGATCATGGCCGGCACCAAGACACACGATTATCATATCCTGCCGCCCGATGTCATTCCGCTGGTGGCGTCCTTTGCGGCGCTGACCTTTACCTCGGGCATGGTGCTGTTCATGCACAACAACCCGCTGGGTAAATTCGTGGCTGGCGCAGGCATGGCGGTGCTGCTGGCATCGCTATTCCAGTGGTTCACCAAGATCGTCTGGGAATCGAAGGAAGGCCACCACACCCCGGTGGTGCAACTGCACCAGCGTTACGGCATGATCCTGTTCATCGCCTCGGAAGTGATGTTTTTCGTCGGCTGGTTCTGGGCGTTCTTCGACTTTTCGCTGTTTCCGTCGCAGATCGCCACGGTGGTCGGCGGGCACTGGCCGCCCAAGGGGATGGACGCCGTTCTCGACGCCTTCGACCTGCCGCTGCTCAACACGCTGGTCCTGCTGTGTTCCGGCACCACCGTGACCTGGGCGCATCACTGCCTGATCCATGGCGACCGCAAGGGGCTGAAGACCGGGTTGTGGTGCACGATCCTGCTTGGCATGCTGTTCACCAGCCTGCAGGCCTACGAATATATCCACGCGCCGTTCGGCTTCGGCAAGAACACTTATGGCTCGGCGTTCTACATGGCCACCGGCTTTCATGGCTTTCACGTCATTATCGGCACGGTCTTCCTGATCGTCTGCCTCAAGCGCACTTACAACGGCGATTTCACCCCGCGCCAGCACTTCGGCTTCGAGGCTGCGGCGTGGTACTGGCACTTCGTCGATGTGGTGTGGCTGTTCCTGTTCTCGGCGATCTACGTCTGGGGCAACTGGGGCTTTCCCACCGATTGACTCTTCATGACGCCTGATGCCGACGCGAAAACAGAAGGGCAGCCGGGGATAACCCGCGCTGCCCTTCTCGGTCTTTGTCCACGCTGCGGGGGCGGCAAATTGTTCGCGGGGGTGGCGGATTTTGCGCCGAGCTGCGCAGCGTGCGGCCTGAATTTCGCTGGCTTCAACGTCGGCGACGGGCCAGCAGCGTTTCTCACCATGATCGTAGGCGCGCTGATCGTCCTGCTCGCGCTGTGGATGCATTTCTCGCTGCTGGCGCCGATGTGGCTGCTGGCGCTGATGCTGGTGCCGCTGACCGCCGTGCTGGTCATCTGGGGGCTGCGTCTGGGCAAGGCGGCGCTGCTGGCTGCCGAGTTTCAGCGCCGCGCCGGTGAATTTCAAAGTCACGGCCAGAACGATGGCCAGAAAGACGGAATACCCAAGCCATGATCCGCCGATTACCGCCTGTCGCGACGCTGCTGGTACTGCTCGCCGTCGCCATCATGGTGCGGCTCGGGTTCTGGCAAATCGCCCGGCTGCACCAGAAAGAAGCGCTGCTCGCGCGCTATTCCGCCTCCGTCCAGCAACAAGCGCCGGTGCCATGGCCGACCGATCCCGAAACCGCGCGCCTTTCGCTCTATCGCCATAGCCAATTGCTCTGCACCCGCGTCACCGGCATCACCGCCGTATCGGGCCGTAATAAAGCCGGCACGCCGGGCTGGGCGCATGTCGCGATCTGCAACCGCACCGGGGGCACCACGCGCGTCGTGCTCGGCTGGTCCACCGGGCCAGAGCCGGTCACCTGGGCGGGCGGCAATGCCACCGGGGTCATCGCCCCCGGTGACGCCACCGGCCCGCGCCTGGTCGCCGATCCGCCGCTCGCCGGCCTGGCCGCCAATGCCGCCCCCGACCCACGCGACATCCCCAACAACCATTTTTCATACGCCGTGCAGTGGTTCCTGTTCGCGGCCACGGCGCTCGTCATTTACGCGATTGCGGTTCGGAAACATTTGCGCAAGCGTTGAAGAAGCGAAGAACGGGCCGGTGTCGGCGGGGCCGCCGTGGTTGCTTCATCATATTGGCTTTATTGGCTTTATCGAAAATCCGGCGCGGCCAGGAGGCTAGGCGCTGGCAGCATGGCGCATGATTCCAGCGGCTGAGCGCATTTTCGCTTTTCAGGGGGGCGATTCCGTGCGACCAATCATCGCGACTGGGCGGAGTCGGAGAGGAGACACGCGATGAATTTTTTCTGGAATCGTGATTTTCTCACGCGGCGCATCGATCGCTGCTATATGATCGCTGCCGGTGCCCGGAAGCCCGAAAAGCGTAAGGTTCATCTCGAACTTGCCCGTTATTATCGCCGGATGCTGGCGTCCCTGACGCCCACTCAGCATGTCAGGGCGGCTGAATGGGCGACCGCCTCAAGCCTTGCGGAAGCCAATCAAGCGCGTTGAAAAAGGCTTCTACAAAGTAACCCTTCCAGCGCCTGTCTGACGCGCTGCTTCGGCAACGCCTGCTTTCATACGGCCGAGTGGATATTCGCTTTGATCGGGTGCCACGACGCTTGCCCTTTGGCGCAGCCCCGCCTATGGGCCGCCCCTTGATATTTTCGGGCTTCGTCGGTTTTGCGGGCGTGGCGGAATTGGTAGACGCGCTGGTTTTAGGTACCAGTATCGAAAGATGTGGGGGTTCGAGTCCCTTCGCCCGCACCATTCCCCCGCGCTGGAAATCGGCCAGACCCCAGCCACCGGGAAGGCTTTAGACCCATGCAGATTATCGAAACCAGCAACGAGGGGCTCAAGCGCGCCTACCAACTGACGATTCCGGCCTCGGATATTGCCGATCGGATCGATGGCGAGGTCAAGCGCATGGCCCCTTCGGTCAAGATGCCGGGGTTCCGTCCAGGCAAGGTGCCGGCGAACCTGCTTAAAAAGGTTCACGGAGCCCAGCTCCATCAGGAAGCGCTGAACACCTCGATTCGCGAGGCGATGGACCGGTTGATGGCTGACCATCACCTGCGCCCTGCAACCCAGCCCGAAGTCGCGTTGGGTGATGGCTATGCGCCGGGCCAGGATGCCCAGTTGACCGTCGCCATGGAAGTGTTGCCGGTCATCGCCGCGCCTGATCTGAGCGGCATCAGCCTCGAAAAGATGGTGGTGCCGGTCACCGAGGACCAGGTGGACGAGGCGGTGATGCGGATCGCCGGTTCCTCGAAAAGCTTCAGCGACGCCGAGGAAGGTCATGTCGCGCAGGTCGGCGACCAGATCGTCGTCGATTTCCTGGGCAAGCTCGATGGCGTCGAATTCGACGGCGGCAAGGGCGAAGACGCGGCGATCGAACTGGGCGCGGGCCGCTTCATTCCCGGCTTTGAAGAGCAGTTGACCGGCGTGACCGTGGGCGAAGAGCGCCAGATTCAGGTCACTTTCCCAGCGGATTATCCGGCTGAAAACCTCAAGGGCAAGGATGTCACCTTCGACGTCACCGTCAAGGCGGTGAAGCTGGTCGCCGACCCGGTGATCGATGACGATTTCGCCAAGAATCTTGGCCTGACCGACCTGGCACAGTTGCGCGGTTTGCTGCGCGGCCAGCTTGAGCAGGAAAGCGCCGGTCAGACCCGCACCCAGATGAAGCGCGCCCTGCTGGACAAGCTGGCCGCCGATCATGATTTCGAAGTGCCCGCAGCGATGGTCGAGGCCGAATTTGCCCAGATCTGGCAGCAGTTGGTGCAGGAAACCGCCAATGAGGCCGACCCCGTCGCAGCGATGGCCGAAATCGAAGCCGAAAAGGACGATTATCGCGCCATCGCCGTGCGCCGCGTCCGTCTGGGGCTGTTGTTGTCCGAGATCGGCCAGGCCAATGGCATCGAGATCACTCAGCAGGAAATGAGCATGCTGGTAGCCCAGGCCGCGCAGCAATACCGCCAGGAAGACCGCCAGCGTTTTGCCGAATACGTCGCCAACGACCCCATGGCTGCCGCCCAGTTGCGCGCGCCGATGTACGAGGAAAAGGTCGTCGATTTTCTGTTCGACAAGGCCGAGGTCACGACGCGCGAGGTCACCAGCGAAGAGTTGCAGGCCGCGATCGAAGCCGAAGACGGCGCCATTGCCAGCCGTGCTCATGGTGCCCATGCGCATGTCCATGGCCCCGATTGCGACCATGGCCATGAAGGCCATGATCACGGGCATGAAGGCCATGACCATAAGCCAGCGGCCAAAAAGAAGGCCTCTGCCAAAAAGGCCAGCACTGATGAGGCGGTAACTCCTGAAACCGCCGAACCATCGAGCGAGGAAGCGACGCCCGCAAAGAAGCCCGCTGCCAAAAAGGCCAAGGCAGCAACCGACGAGGTGGACGCCAGCGATACGCAGGCTGAACCCCAGGCCGCCAAGCCAAAGAAAACCGCAGCAAAGAAAGTCGCCAACACGACCGAAAGCTGACGGCGGCACGGCGCGAAAAACCGCCAAATCGCTACCCCCGGACCGAACAATCGATTAACGCCCTTGAACTACCGCGATGGGCACGCGACATAGGCACGGCAATGGTATGAGGACCTCCATGATCGATTTGTTCGGCGCTTCCGGCGCCCAGGGTAAATTCAGCGCCGATCCGGCGACGGGGGCGCTGGTGCCGATGGTGGTCGAACAGACCAGCCGTGGCGAACGCAGCTTCGACATTTATTCGCGGCTGCTGCGCGAACGCATCATCTTTGTGACCGGCCAGGTCGAGGATCACATGGCCTCGATCATCGTCGCGCAATTGCTGTTCCTGGAATCGGAGAATCCCGCGAAGGATATCTCGATGTATATCAATTCGCCCGGCGGCGCGGTTACCGCCGGCATGGCGATCCACGATACCATGCAATATATCCGCCCGCGGGTGTCGACGGTATGCATCGGCCAGGCCGCGTCGATGGGCAGTTTCCTGCTCGCGGCCGGAGAAAAAGGCATGCGCATCGCCCTGCCCAACGCCCGCATCATGGTGCACCAGCCTTCGGGCGGGGCGCAGGGCATGGCGTCCGATATTGAAATCCAGGCGCGCGAGATCCTGCGTATCCGGCACCGGATGAACAATCTATATGTGCAATATACCGGGAAGAGCCTGACCGAGATCGAGAAATCGATGGATCGCGATACGTTCCTGGAAGCGGAAGAAGCGATGGCTTTCGGAATCGTCGACAAGGTTTTTGCAACAAGACCCGACCTTGACGCGCTCGGCGGAAGCGGGGACAAGGGCAGCGGCAAGAAGGATTGAGGACAAGGATTGTTCAGGAATGTTTCAGGCAGCGTAGGCTTTGACTGGCTAGCGGTTGGTCCGAAGTCGGGCGCGGGGATCCGAGCCGGGTATCTGATCGCGCACTGGGATTGATTATAGACGCCGTGGGGATAGACTGGGTTCTTCGTTTCCCGCAGGCCGGTTGGGATAAAACATGACGAAACTGAGCGGATCCGACGCGAAAAGCACGCTGTATTGCAGTTTCTGCGGTAAATCGCAGCATGAGGTGCGCAAGCTCATCGCGGGGCCAACCGTGTTCATCTGCGATGAATGCGTGGAATTGTGCAACGACATCATCCGCGAAGAAACCAAGGCGGGCATCGCTGGCAAGAAAGACGGCGGCGTCCCCACTCCGCGCGATATCTTTGCGACGCTCAACGATTACGTCATCGGCCAGGATCGCGCCAAGCGCGTGCTGTCGGTCGCCGTGCACAACCATTACAAGCGGTTGAAGCACAGCGGCAAGGGCGGCGAGGTCGAATTGTCGAAGTCGAACATATTGCTCGTTGGCCCGACCGGCTGCGGCAAGACGCTGCTGGCGCAGACGCTGGCCAAGACCTTCGACGTGCCCTTCACCATGGCCGATGCGACCACGCTGACCGAAGCCGGATACGTCGGCGAGGATGTCGAGAACATCATCCTGAAGCTGTTGCAGGCCAGCGATTACAACGTCGAAAAGGCCCAGCACGGCATCGTCTACATCGACGAGATCGACAAGATCAGCCGCAAGGCCGAAAACCCCTCGATCACCCGCGATGTCTCGGGCGAAGGTGTGCAACAGGCGCTGTTGAAACTGATGGAGGGGACCACCGCCTCGGTGCCGCCGCAAGGCGGGCGAAAGCATCCCCAGCAGGAATTCCTGCAGGTCGACACCACCAACATCCTGTTCATTTGCGGAGGGGCGTTCTCGGGGCTGGAAAAGATCATTTCGGACCGCCTGCAAAAGCGTTCGATCGGTTTTGGCGCGCATGTTGCCGATCCGGACAAGCGCAGGGTCGGTGAATTGCTGCAAAAGGCCGAGCCCGAGGATCTGCTGAAATTCGGCTTGATCCCCGAATTCGTCGGTCGCCTGCCCGTGATCGCAACGCTGGAAGACCTGGATATCGAGGCGCTGGTCAAGATCCTGAGCGAGCCCAAGAACGCGCTGGTCAAGCAATATGCCAAGCTGTTCGACCTGGAAGACGTCGCCCTGACCTTCACCGCCGACGCGCTGGAAGCCATCGCCAAGAAAGCCATCGAGCGCAAGACTGGCGCGCGCGGGCTGCGCTCGATCGTCGAGGGCATGCTGCTGGACACGATGTTCGACCTGCCCACCGAAGAAGGCATCGCCGAGGTGGTCGTGGACAAAGACGTCGTCGAAGGCCGCAAGGACCCGGTGCGGGTGCTGAAGGGCAAGGCCGAAGAGGCGGCCTGACGCTTTCTTTGAATGACGTGCGTTGAGCAATGTGCATTAAATCTACACCAAACCCCGTCCGTGCTGAGCTTGTCGAAGCATTGTCCTTCTTTCTTACGCCTCGCGCGACATCAAGAGAGAAGTGCAGCCCTTCGACAAGCTCAGGGTAGACGGGTTTGGTTGGCGATTCAGATTAACGGAAACGCACCCTGACGCGCTTGCCTGTCACCGCACCCCCGGCTCGGCGCTGTTCCATCAGCGCCGCCATGCGGGCCGCCGCAGCCACCTTCGCGAGGCTCGTTGCCCATCAGCCCTCCACCATGGCGTTGTGATTTTATCGCCAACGCACGGTCAGGCAACACGCAAATCCAGATCGGGCCGGCTTTCAGTGCCGGGCTGACCTAGGCCATGGGGGAAATCCGCGTCAGTGGACGCGCTGATCGCCCGCGACTCGGGGGCAAATCCCGTGCCCAGCGTGGCGCGGGGTTGTTCCAGTTCTGCCGAGGATACCGGGTAGGCGCAATTGTCGGCGGCATAAAAGCCGCTGGGGCGCTGATTGCCCGAAGCACCGGTACCGCCAAATGGCGCGGCGGGCAGATCGGTCGTCGTCGGGCGGTTCCAGCTTACCAGCCCGGCGCGGATATTGGCCCAGAATCGCGCGTAATCCTGCGGGCTGCCGCCGACCAGCCCCGCCGCCAGGCCAAAGCGGGTGCGGTTGGCCTCGATTATCGCGGCGTCGAGGTCGTCCACCTGGATCACTTGCAGCATCGGTCCCAAAACGGCCACGTCGGGGCGATCCCTGACTTGCGTCACGTCGATGATCGCGGGTGAGACGAAGGGCAGGCCGGGGCGCAGGCGCACCATATGCTTGATCGCCCGCCCGCCATGGCTGAGCAGATGGATAAAACTTTCCGTCAGCCGGTCGGCGGCGGCGCCGTCGATCACCGGGCCCATGTAGGGCGCGGGATCGTCAAACGGTGCGCCGCAGATGATCCGGTCGGCAATGGCCTTCACCGCCGCCATCACTGGCTCGACCATCGAGGATTTCACGATCAGCCGCCGCGCGGCAGTGCTGCGCTGCCCGGCCCCGGCAAAAGCCGATTGGACGATCAGCGTGGCGACCTCGTCGATCTTGGGCGAATCGAGCACGACCAGCGGATTATTGCCGTCCATCTCCAGCGCGAGAATCTTGCCCGGCCACGCTGCCAACTGGCGATTGATCTCTATTCCGTCCGACAGCGACCCGCTGAATAATACGCCGTCGATGCCGGGGTGCAGGGCAAGGTCGATACCATGCTGCGACTTGCCGACCAGCAACTGGATCACCGCGGGGGCCATCCCGGCGCGGTGAAAGAACGCCACCAGCATTTCGGCGGTGGCGGGCACCTGTTCGCTGGGACACAGCACCACGCAATTGCCCGCGATCAACGCGGCCAGGATGTTGACGATCGGGGCCAGCGCTGGCTGGTGGCAGGGGCTGATCACCGCCATCACCCCGTGCGGCTTGTGACGCACCGCGACCCAGCCTTGCAGGCCATTGTCCAGCTTGCGCTGGGCGCAGCGCTCGGCATAGCCGCGCACCGCGATCTCGACGCGGGCGATCACCGCATCGACTTCGTCCATCGCTTCCCACAAGGGTTTTCCGGTTTCGCGCGCGATCATGTTCGCCAGGGCGTCGTGATCCCTGCGCACTTCGTTGGCGAAGCGCCGCATCAGTTCGATCCGCGTGGCGAGCGGTTGAGCCGCCCATGAGGGCCAACCGCGCCGCGCTTCTGCCACCGTCGCAGCGATATCGCCGATGGGCCCGCGCCAGACTTCGGCGCCGGTGGCGGGTTCCAGCGAAATGATCTCGGTATCGCTCACCCATCGGTCCATTGGCGTCGGTTCATTGGGCAGTTCCATTGCTGCCCGAACACTCCGGCGGCGCAGGTTCCCTATGCGGCGCGCATGGTTGACGAGCCGTTAAGCAGAGACCTCGGTATTCGCCTGCAAGACGGGAACGGGCGGCGGACCCAGCGCATCGCCGAGTTGGCGGATGGCCGCGACATGCGCGTGCAGCGGTGCCCAGTCATCGGCGGTATCGATGGCGGCCCAGATCCGTTCGACTTCCTCGATCACCAGCGTCGGCGGTGCGGGCTCGTGCCATAAGAGGTGATCGGCGTCAGCCACCGGGCGGTAACCGGCCAGTGCCTCACCCAGCGGTCCTTCCGGCAGTGTGCGCAAGTGATGGTGGGCAAAATAGAAGTGATCGGGGGCAATCCCGGTATCGCGCAGATGCACGCCGATCGCGCTCAGCAGCACGGCATCGGCTTGCGACCCGCGCGATTGCACGCCCAATCGCCACAGCACGCGCCGCGCCAGATGATGCTCGAACAACGGCTGGAACCGGTCCAGCGCGGCGATCAGCGGGGGCGATTCCGCCAACAGTCGCAGCGCCACCGCGAATTGCCCGCAATTCCAGCGCATCGCCTCGGGCTGGCGACCGAAACTATAGAGCCCGGCATGATCGAAATACGCAGCGGTGAACCCGGCATCCCAGCGCGGCAGCCAGCGCCACGGCCCGTAGTCGAAACTTTCGCCCGAGATATTCATGTTGTCGGTGTTGAGCACGCCGTGGACGAACCCCGCCGCCATGTAGGACGCGGCAAGGTCGGCCATGCGGTCGACCACCTGATGCAGCAGGATGACCGCAGGCTGATCGCGCCCCGGCGCATCATCCGGCGGCGGCGCTCCGGGAAACTCGGCCAGGCAATAATCGACGAGACTGGCCATTTCGTCGGCATGCTCGAACGCCAGCAGCCGCTGGAAGGTGCCGATGCGGATGTGGCCATGCGACAGCCGCACCAGCACCGCCGAGCGTGTCGGCGATGGCTCGTCGCCGCGCCATAATTGCTCGCCGGTTTCCACCACGGAGAAGGTTTTCGAGGTATTGACCCCCAGCGCCTCCAGCATTTCGGTGGCCAGGATTTCGCGAACCGCACCTTTCAGCGTCAGCCGACCGTCGCCCTGGCGGCTCCACGGCGTCTGGCCGGAACCCTTGGTGCCGAGATCGAGCAGGCGTCCGGTAACATCCCGCAACTGCGCGAAGAGAAAGCCCCGGCCATCGCCGATTTCGGGATTGTAGTTGCGAAACTGGTGGCCGTGATAACGCAGCGCCAGCGACTGCGGCAGATTGTCGGGCAAGGCTTCGAAACGGCCAAAATGCCTCAGCCAGTCAGCCTCGCTCAATCCGCCCAGCCCGACCGCAGAGGCCCAGCGTTGATTGCGAAAGCGCGGGATGACGCGCGGAAAATCCGCCGCCTGGACGGGGTCGGCCAGCCAGTCGGCCAGCGTCAGGATACGGGGATCGGGCCGATAGGGAGCTGCTTGCGGTTCGTCGCGCATCCGCCGATAGTGGGGGCTGGGCCGCCATTCGGCAAGGCCTGCAACGATGCAAGGGACCGATGAGCGCATATTCGGACGGCTGGTGGCGAAGCAATGACGGGCTGCGGCTGCATTATCGCGAGTATGGCGAAGCGGGACAGCGCCCACCGATCCTGTGCCTGCCCGGACTGACGCGGAACGCGCGCGATTTCGAGAATCTGGCGCAATCGCTGGCGGGAGAATGGCGGGTGCTGTGCCCGGAGATGCGTGGGCGCGCCTTAAGTGAATATGCGCAGGACGGTGCGTCCTATACCCCGCTGCAATATGTCGCCGACATCGCGGCCTTGCTGGAACAGGTTGAAATCGCGCGCTTTGTTGCCGTTGGGACGTCGCTGGGCGGGTTGATGACGATGCTGCTGGCGCTGGTGGATAACACCCGAATTGCGGCTGCGTTGCTCAATGACATCGGCCCGGTTCTCGATCCTGCGGGATTGCAACGGATTGCCAGCTATGTCGGCAAGCTCGCTATTTTTGGCGATTGGGCAGAGGCTGCGGATGCGTTGCAGCGCACGCAAGCGGTGGCTTACCCCGATTACCGGGACGCAGACTGGCTGGCGATGGCAAAGCGGGTCATGGCCCGCAACCGCGATGGTCGCATCATTTTTGATTACGATCCCAAAATTGCCGAAGGCTTCGGCCAGCCGACCGGACCGGTTGATTTATGGCCCGGCATCGACGCTCTGGCTGGCCGCCCGGTGCTGCTGGTGCGGGGCGGGCTGTCGGACCTGCTGTCGGCGGACACTTTCGCGGCGATGCGGCAACGGCTGTCCGATGCCGATGCGGTAACCCTGCCGCGCATCGGTCACGCCCCGACGCTGGACGAGCCGGAGGCGCGGGCGGCGATCACCCGCTGGCTTGCCCAGGTGGCATGACGCGAAAACCGCGCCTGCGCATACTCCACCTTTTTTCCGGCCTCACCGCCGAGGGCGATGAGGCGCGCGCGGTCCAACTGATCAACGCTTTTGGCCCGGCTTGCGAGCATGGCATCGTCTCGGGCTCGGGTGATACGCTGGGCGGCATCGATCGCGGGATCTGCGCCACCGTAGCGGACGATTTTCCCCGGTTGCAGGGGCGTGTCACGCCCGGACGATTGCAACGGATGGCCCGCGCCATGGTCGGCCATGATCTGGTGCTGACTTACGGCTATGGGGCGATGGCAGCGGCGCTGGCCCAGACCATGCTGGGCGGGACCATGCCCCTGCCCCCGCTGGTGCATCATGAAGATGCAGACGAGCCGGAGGCAAGCTCTCTGCGGAACTGGTATCGGCGGATCGCGCTGGGGCGGGCCTCGGCGCTGGTGGTCCCGTCGCGGCGGCTCGCAGCGATCGCGGTGAAGCGCTGGCACCAGCCGCAGGGACGGGTGCAGCGGATCGCGCCGGGCATCCGCACAGCCGCCTATGCCGCGAAACCGCGCCGCGATGCGCTGCCCCGCGTGATCAAGCGCGAGGGCGAGCTATGGCTGGGGACCATGGACCATGCGGCCTCTCCGCAAGACCTGACCGGGCTGGTGCGCGCCTTTGCCGCCCTGCCCGACCCGTGGCATTTGGTGATCCTGGGAGACGGTCCGCATCAGGGTGCGGTGCGCGATGAAGCGCTGCGGCTGGGGCTTGCCCACCGCGTGCATCTGCCGGGCAAGGTGGCGGAACCGGCCAAGGTGCTGGGGCTGTTCGATCTGTTCGCGCTATTGCCGGGCAGCGGAGAATTTCCGATCGGTGCGGTCGCGGCGATGGCCGCCGGGTTGGCGATCGCGGCGAGTGATGGCGCTGACATCAAGGAGCTGCTGGCACCCGAAAACCGGCCATTCGTGGTGGATGCACATAACCAGAACGGCTTTGCTGATATGCTGCGGACGCTGGCCGAAACGCCGGGTTTGCGCGCCAGCGTGGGCGCGGCCAATCGCGCGCTGGCCCGGGCCGAATATGACCAGGCCGCGATGATCGCTGCTTATCGCGCGGTCTATGGCGCGGCGCTGGGACGGAACGGCTTTCCATAGTGCCAATTCATGGGCGCTTCATTCCGGGTTGCTATCGCGCCAGTAATCGCCTGTTTGCGCATAGGCGTTGAAAACTGCGCCTTATCCGCTAAACACCGCCCGGAAATGCCGTCCGATCAGGCTTTTATGGCCGGTGACCTTGTTAAAACCAACAGAAAGCGTTCCTTTTGGCCCTGCCGTTTAACCGTTCCCCCGCCAGCAAGAAGTCGATGGCCGACAAGAATGCCGAGCGTGATGCGGCCCAAAAGGAAGGATTCGTCCGCGAGGTCGATGAGGCGCTGCGCGAGGACGAATTGCTATCTGCGATTCGCCGCTATGCGGTGCCCGTCGGCGCGGTGCTGGGCGCGGCACTGCTGGCGCTGGGCGTCTATCTGGGCTGGAGCACGCATCAGGCCGATGTTGCCGCCCGGCAGGCAGAGCAGATCGTGCTGGCGCTGGACAAGGTTGACGGCGGCCAGCAGGACGCCGCCTTTGCGCAATTGGCGCCGGTAGTCGAGCAAGGCACCGATGGCGACCGGGCGGCGGCGCGCATGATGCAGGCCGGGATCGCCACCCGCCAGGGCAAACTGGGACAAGCCGCGCAGTTGTTTGCCCAGATCGCCGGCGACGACCATGCCCCCAAGCCGTTTCGCGATCTCGCCACGGTGCGCGGCGTAGCCTTGAATTACGACAAGATGCAGCCCGCTGAAGTCGTCAGTCAGTTGCGGCCATTGGCAGTACCCGGCGCGCCGTTCTTCGGCAGCGCGGGCGAAATGCTGGGCATGGCCTATCTGAAACAGGGGCGCCAGGATCTGGCCGCACCGCTGTTCGGCGCCCTTGCCCACGATGCCACCGTGCCCGAATCGTTGCGTGCCCGCGCCCGGCAACTGGCTGGCGAGTTGGGCTATGACGCCGTCGACGACGTAACGCAGGCACCCGCCGGGGATGCGTCTGGCGGCGCCCCCGCCCAGCCTGCAACCAATTCGCCTGCAACCAATTCTCCTGCTGCCGCGCCCACTGCGCCGTCGGCAAAATCATAACAACCGCCAGTGAACTGGTTTTCGGTCAGCGACTGGTTACAAGGATGCCGCGTATGAAGCCCATAACTCCCATTCGCCTTTTTGCGGCACCCCTGGCCTTGCTGGTCGCGACCAGCCTTGCCGGTTGCGGCGTCATCGGCGGGGGTAACAAGCATGTGAAATCCACGCCTACCGTGGGCAACCGCATCCCGATACTCAGCCGCATCGAATCCGGTGCCAAGGTCGATACCGATCTCGCGACCCAGGCCGTGGTGCTGCCCCCGCCCGAGGTCAATGCCGACTGGGCCCAGCCCGGCGGCGCCGCGAACAAGAGCTATGGCCATCTGGCACTGAGCGATGCCCCGGCGCGGATGTGGAGCGCCACCATCGCCGGATCGAGCGACCGCCGACGGCTGGCGGCAGCGCCGGTGATCGGCGGCGGCGCGATGTTCGTGATGGATACGGCAGGCGTGCTTCACGCCTTCGATGCCAGCTCTGGCCATGAGAAATGGACGCATAGCTTCAGCATCGCGGGCGAAGACGAGCAAGCGGTGTTCGGCGGCGGCGCCAGCTATGGCGATGGCAAGGTCTATGTCACCACCGGGGTCGGCATCGTCGCCGCGCTGGACGCCAAGACCGGCAAGCAATTGTGGAACGTCAAGCCCGCCGGGCCGTTGCGCGGATCGCCGACGATTGCCTTCGGTGCGGTCTATGTGATGACCCAAAACAACGAAATTCATGCGCTGAACGCCGACGACGGCACAGCATTATGGCAGGAATCATCGTCGCTTGGCGAAACCGGCGTGTTCGGCGTGGCTGCACCCGCAGCTGGTCAGGGCACCGTCATTGCCGGCTATAGCACCGGCGAGTTGATCGCCTATCGTTACGAAAATGGCCGGGTATTGTGGTCGGACGCGCTGGCGCTGACCTCGCTTTCAACCTCGGTCGGCGTGCTGACCGACATCGACGCCGACCCGATCATCGATCACGGCCGCGTCTATGCGCTGGGCCAGGGCGGCCGCATGGCGGCGTACGAACTGGTCACCGGGCAGCGCATCTGGGAGCTTAATCTGGCGGGCATCTCCACCCCGGCCATCGCTGGCGACTGGATATTCACGCTGACCGACGACGCGAAACTGCTGTGCATCGCCCGCGCCACCGGCAAGGTGCGCTGGAGCACGCAACTGGCCCACTACGTCAACACCCAGAAAAAGAAGGAGCCGATCTTCTGGACCGGGCCTGTCCTGGCCGGAAACCGGCTGTGGGTGGCCAATTCACGCGGCGAAGTCTTTGCCGTCGGTGCCGATGAAGGCACCGCGCATCTGTTCAAGCAACTGGAAAGCCCGATCACCCTGGCGCCGGTGGTGGCGAATTCAACGCTCTACGTGCTGGAGGATAACGGCAAGATCGTGGCTTTTAAATAGGACCATTCCCCCATCCGCAGGCGGGAGGGGGGAACAGGCCGTGCCCTGATCGTTACAAAACGCCTTCGATCCAGCTCTTCAATGCGCCCTTTGGTGCGGCGCCCAATTTTTGCGCGACGGGCTTGCCGTCTTTGAACAGGATCATCAATGGGATCGACTGCACGCCGAACTGACTGGCGGTGTTGGTGTTTTCCATGATGTCGACTTTGACGATGTCGAGCTTGCCGGCGAGTTCCTCGCTGATTTCCTCCAGCGAGGGCCCGATCATCTTGCACGGGCCGCACCAGTCAGCCCAGAAATCGACGAGGACGGGCTTGTCGGCGCCCAGCACATCGGAGGCGAAGCTGGCGTCGGTAACGGCTTTGGTGGCCATGGTAATCTCCTGAAGTTCGGGGTCATATGTAAGGCTAACCGCCCCATTGGCAACCATTCAGGTGCCCAAGCTTTCCTCTGCGCGCAGCAACGCCAGCTTGTGCTCCGCCAGCACCGCCTCGGGGACTTCGATCAGTACCGGGGTCTGCGTATACAGTAGTGCCGCCTCGACCATGCGGCCGGGATAGGTACCCGCCAGCGCGGCGGCATAGGCGGCCATCTGGCGCAAAATGGCGACGGGAACATCGGCCAGTGTCGCGGGCGGGCGGCGCGCGGTCTTGAAATCGACCAGGCGGATGCGGGTCGCGCCGACCAGCAGCCGGTCGATGGTTCCGGCAACGATGCGCGTGCCGACCAGCGCCGCGATCGGCACTTCGGCCAGCGCATCGGGCGCAAACAATTCGGCCCAACGCGGATCGGCAATAACCGCCAGCGCGGACGTGGCGATTTCATCCTGTACGCCTGATGCCAGATCGGCGGCCTGACGCGCCAGCCAGCGCCGTGCCGCCGCCTCGCGCTGGGCAGGCGCAACCGCGGGCAGCCGTTCCAGCATCCGGTGCAGCAACGT
>JALYHR010000045.1 GCA_030776465.1 Pseudomonadota bacterium | reverse complement strand
ACGAGTCACAAGGCAGGGCTGCTGCAATAATACCCATTTTTCCCCAGCCCCGCCGCGCCTGCACTTGATCGCGCCGCTGCCGGGGCCATAGAAGCGTACATGGCATTCGTACCCTTCGTCCCGTTGCGCGTTCTTTCCAGCTATACGATGCTTGACGGCGCGATCGAGCCCAAGGCGATGGCGCAGGTGGCGCGGGAGCGTGGCTTTCCAGCGATAGCGGTCTGCGATCGCAACGGGCTGTACAGCGTGCCGCCGTTTGCCGCTGCCTGCCGCGAAAAAGGCATCCAGCCGATCATCGGCACGCTGCTGGGCGTCGCGCGGGACGTGTCGGCGGATGGTGGCGGCGCGCGGTCGTCCGATCGGCAGATCGACTGGCTGCCGCTTTATGCGCAGGATGAAACAGGCTGGCTCAACCTGTGCCATCTGGTCAGCCGCGCGCATCTCGACCGGCCGCTGGAGTTCGAGGCGCATGTCACGCTGGACGATCTGGCGGGGCATACAGGCGGGCTGATCGCCTTGACCGGCGCGGGCGATGGGGCGCTGGCGCGGCTGCTGGCCGATGGTCGCCATGACGCCGCCAAATCCTGTGTCGAGCGGTTGGAGGCGTTGTTTGCGGGTCGGCTTTATGTCGAAATCGCCCGGCGCGGGCACGCCGTCGAGGAAGCCTCGGAAGCGGCGCTGATCGATCTTGCCTACGCGCGCGACCTGCCGCTGATCGCCACCAATCCGGCGCATTTTGCCGATCCCCATTTCCACGCCGCGCATGATGCCATGCTGTGTATCGCCAATTCGACGCATATCGACGCCGCCGACCGCCCGCGATCGTGCCCGCATGCCTTTGTGCGGTCGGGGCCGATGATGGCGGAATTGTTCGCCGATCTGCCCGAAGCGCTCGCCAATACGCTGGTGGTGGCGCAGCGCTGCGCCTTTGCCCCGCCCCGGCGCAAGCCGCTGCTGCCCAGCCTGGCTGGCGACACGACCGGCGAAGCGGCGCTGATGGCGGAATATGCGCGGGCCGGGCTGGCGGCGCGGCTGGCTCCCTATGGCGAAATGCCGGATGAAGAGCGCCAGATATACGAAGCGCGGCTCGAATTCGAAATCGAAGTCATCACCCGCATGGGTTTCTGCGGTTATTTTCTGATCGTCGCCGATTTTATCAAATGGGCCAAGGACAATGGCATCCCGGTGGGTCCGGGGCGCGGATCGGGCGCGGGCAGCGTGGTCGCCTGGGCGTTGTTGATCACCGGTCTCGATCCGATCCGGCTGGGGCTGCTGTTCGAACGGTTCCTGAACCCGGAACGCGTGTCGATGCCGGATTTCGACATCGATTTCTGCGAAACCCGGCGCGGCGAAGTCATCCGCTACGTCCAGACCAAATATGGCCGCGACCACGTCGCCCAGATCATCACCTTCGGCAAGTTGAAGGCGCGCGCGGTGCTGCGCGATACTGGCCGCATCCTCCAGATGAGCTATGGCCAGGTCGACCGGCTGACCAAGCTGGTGCCGAACCATCCGACCGACCCGTGGCCCCTGCCCCGCGCGCTGAACGGCGTGGCCGAATTGAAGCGCGAATACGATACCAATGCCGACGTCAAGCGGCTGATCGATCTCGCCATGCAGTTGGAAGGCCTGCCGCGCAACAGTTCGACCCATGCCGCGGGCGTGGTGATCGGCGACCGACCACTGGCGCAACTGGTGCCGCTGTACCGCGACCCGCGTTCGGACATGCCGGTGACGCAATTCGACATGAAATATGTCGAGGATACCGGGCTGATAAAGTTCGATTTTCTCGGGCTGAAAACGCTGTCGGTGCTGCGCAAGGCGACCGATCTGATGGAACGGCGCGGTGTTTCCATCGACCTCGACACTTTGGCGTGGGACGATGAGGACGTCTATAAACTGCTGCAGTCGGGCGAGACGGTCGGGGTGTTCCAATTGGAATCGGAAGGCATGCGGCGCACGCTGGCGGCGGTAAAGCCGACCAGTTTCGGTGACATCATCGCGCTCGTTTCGCTGTATCGGCCGGGTCCGATGGACAATATTCCGCTGTTCGGGCGCCGCAAGAACGGCCTGGAACCGATTGAATTTCCGCATGAAAAGCTGTCCGGCATCCTGTCGGAAACCTACGGCATCTTCGTCTACCAGGAACAGGTGATGCAGGCCGCGCAGATTTTGGCGGGCTATTCGCTGGGCGATGCCGACCTGTTGCGCCGCGCCATGGGAAAAAAGGTGCAGGCCGAAATGGACGCCCAGCGCCAGCGTTTCGTCGAAGGCTGCCGCAGCACATCCGGGATCGAACGGGCCAAGGCCAACGAATTGTTCGACTTGATCGACAAATTCGCGGGCTATGGTTTCAATAAAAGCCACGCCGCCGCCTATGCCTTGCTGTCCTACCAGACCGCCTGGGTAAAGACGCATTATCCGCATGAATTCTATGCCGCGTCGATGTGTTTCGACATGCATCAGTCTGAAAAGCTGACGATTTTCGTCGATGACATGCGTCGCCGGGGCGTGGCGCTGGCCGGACCTGACCTCAACTTTTCCGAGGCCGAATTCACCGTCGAGCAGACCGATGAGGGCTATGCCGTGCGCTATGCGCTGGCGGGCATCCGCAACGTCGGCGAAAAGGCGATGGCGGGGGTGGTGGCGGAGCGCGAGGCGCACGGTGATTTCACCGGGCTGGAGGATCTGTTCAAGCGCATCCCCTATGGCGCGCTCAATCGCCGGGCGCTCGAAGGGCTGGCGGCGTCGGGGGCTTTCGACAGCCTGGAACCCAATCGCGCCAGGGTGCTGGCCAATGCCGACATGCTGCTGGCGGTGGCGGACGAGGCGGAGCGGACGCGCAACAGCGGCCAGCACGGGTTGTTTGGCGATGAGGATCACGCTGCCCCGGCACTGCGCCTGGTCGAAGCCCCCGCCTGGTCGCGGCTGGAACAGATGGCCAGGGAACGCGAGAATTTCGGGTTTTACTTCGCCTCGCACCCCGTTGAACAATTCCGCGCCGTGGCAAAGGCCAATGGCGCGCGCAGCTATGCCAGCCTGATGGCGTCAGGGGTTTCCAGCGGACGTGAGCAGGCGGTGATCGCGGCGATGGTCGAAGGCGTCCAGCGGCGCAAGACCAAACGCGGCAAGGATTTCCTCATCGCCGAATTCTCGGATTCCTCAGGCCAATTCTCGGCAAGCTGCTTTGAGGAATCGCTGGTCGAACCGATGCTGAAATGGGCCGCCGACACCACCTGCCTGTTGCTGAGCGTGGAACTGGATGCGCCCAATGCCGACGAACCGCCGCGCATCACGGTGCGTGGCGGCCAACCGCTGGCCGAGGTCAAAAGCGCCGCGCGGATGGTGCTGGAACTGGAAGTCGTGTCCGCCGAAGCCTTTGCGCAACTGGCGCTGTTGCTGCCCATGGGTGCGCCCGGTCGCGGTGAAGTGATCGCCAGGCTGAACACCGGGGTATATGTACTACTGGGCCGGGATTTCGCGCTGGATGGCGACCTTGCCGAACAGATTGCGACGCTGGACGGCGTGCGCCACGTCGCGTTGAGCGCCAAGCGCAGCACGCCGAATTTGCGGCTGGTGGCGTAGGGCCTCCTTCGCCCCTCCCCTTTAGGGGAGGGGTTGGGGTGGGGTCTATCGACGTGGCGCCGCGCTATCCGGTGAGACCCCACCCCCGGCCCCTCCCCTGAAGGGGAGGGGAGCAGTTCAACTTATACCTGCACCCACTCCGCCAGCGCAGCAATACATTCTCGCCCCAGCAAAGCCGATCGCTCCGGGCTCCAGCCTTGCTGTGGACAGGGCAGGTCGGCGTTATCCTTGAACGGCATTTCCAGCGTCATCGCGATGCAATTGTGGTTGGCACCATAACGCTCTGCCAATTGGTTGGTCGCCATCGCCAGATTGCCCCTGCCCGGCCGCGTCACGGGATAGCCGCGCTGCGTCTGGAAATCGGGGGTGCGGCGCTGCAAAATGTCGAGATAGCGGCGATATCCTGCGGTTTGCGCTTCGTTCAGCGATGGGATGCCCTCGAACCCCGCCATGAACACCGCCGCAATCGCCTCGTCGCCATGCACGTCCATGGCGAAATGCACGCCGGTCGCGTCCATCGCATTGCGGATTGCCAGCACTTCGGGGCTGCGCTCCGCCGACGGGGCATCCCATTCGCGATTGAGGTTCACGCCCACGGCATTGGTGCGCAAATGGCCCCGGCGCGAGCCGTCGGGATTGGCGTTGGGTACGATGTGCAGCCGCGCGGCGGTGCGCAATCGCCGCGCATGCGGGTTGGCCGGACAGGTCAGTGCGTCCAGCGCGCCTTCCATCCACCATTCGGCCATGGTTTCGCCGGGATGCTGGCGGGCGACCAGCCACACCTGCAACGGGCCATCGCCCAGTTCCAGGCAATCGATCGGTTGACCGTCGAGACTGCGCCCCAGGCTGCGGTGGCTGACCCCCGGACATCGGGCGATGCGCGACACCAGATCATGATGCCGTTCCATCGAATAAGGCGCGAAATAGGCGAACCAGGCGATGTCGCCCGCTGGCCGATAGCGGATCGTCAATGTGCCGCCGTCGCGCTCAGGCTCCCACTGGGTATCGGCGCGCCGCCAAATCCGCCGGTCTTCGGAGACAGCAGCGCGATAATCCGGCCAGCCCCCAGGGTAAGCGGAACTGGCAAGACCGGTCAGCCGCAACTCCACCTCGCGTCCCACAGCGCCCGTCACGCGGAAGTGGAACCACTGGAAAAAATCCGAATCGCGGTCACGGCGGATAGCCAGCCGGGCTTGCGTGCCGGAAATCTCCAGCACCTCGATATTGCCCGAATCAAAGGCGGCGTCGATGTCGATGTTCATCACGCGGCGTTAGCGTATTCTGGGACCGGGCAACAAGGCAAGCTGGAGCAATCGCCGGTCGAACCTAGTTTTCGGTTAAGACGGCACCAGCCCGGCCACCCCAACGATAGTAAACTAGGGGGTGGCCGGGCGGGGGAGCGGGCTGGTGCCGACTCGACGCAAGTCGCAAAAACTCTATGGTCGTGGCCCGGAAAAATGCTCGAAAAGCGCCCCGGCAAGCCGCCCGGCGATGGCGGTATCGGTCCAGTGCGAATCGCCTTCGCGGGTGATGATGTCGGCTCGGCCTTCCCACAGCGCCTTGCCGCTGGCGCGGTCGAGGATGCGCGCTTCCAGCCGGGTGTCGATCAACGCCTTGCGCGGTTTGGTCAGGTCGATGTTTATCCCCATCCCGAAGCCGGAGCCGCGGTTGGAAACGTCAGCTTCCATTTCGCCGCTGACGGGGCTGTGTCGGGCTTCTTCGGGAACGACGACATCGCGTCCTTCGCGGACTTCGGTAATCAGTCCGCCTGTGGGGTCGGCGTTGATGGTATCGTAGCCAGCCTTGGCGAGTTGATCGATGACGGCGGCTTGGAAGGTCGCGTCTTCGCGTTCATCGCCGGAGCCGCCGGGTGCGGGTCTGACGGCGATATGCGACTGGCTGAGTGCCGGTTTCGCGTCCGGCGCGACGAAGCGGTCGACCGAAACCTTTCCTTCGCGCGAGTCTGGGCCGTTGCGCGAATCACCGCCATTCCAACCGCGCCCATAGGGATCCTGGCCATAAGGCCCACCACCCCAGCCTGAGCCTCCCCAGCCGTCTCCCGGCCACGCCAGCACCGGGCTGGCGACCGCCCCGATCATCAGGGCTAACGAAATCAGGCGAGATGGCTTCATAATAACTCCCGTTGAAACCTTCTTCGTCCCCATGCTTGCGGCTATAGGCTGGCAGCTTGCCGCAGCATGAACCGCTGTGTTATCCGCCCGCGCCATGACCGAAAAAGCCACCAACATCTGCCCCGTACTCGTGACCGGAGGCGCCGGTTATATCGGCAGCCATGCCGTCCTGGCGCTTCGCGACGCGGGCTGGCCGGTCGCCGTGATCGACAACCTCAGCACCGGATTTCGCTTTGCCGTCCCCGCTGACGTGCCCTTGTATGAAGGCGATATTGCCGATGCCGCGCTGCTGGCGCGGATATTCGCCGAGCAGGGTACGCGCGCGGTGATGCATTTTGCCGGCTCGATCATCGTTCCTGAATCGGTTGAGAACCCGCTGAAATACTATGAAAACAACACCGCCAAGAGCCGCGCACTGATTGCGGCGGCGGTCGCGGCGGGCATACCCCATTTCATTTTCAGTTCGACCGCCGCCACCTATGGCGTGCCCGAAGTGTCACCGGTAACCGAGGATTCAGCCAAGCTGCCGATCAATCCCTATGGCATGTCGAAGCTGATGACCGAGATCATGCTGGGCGATGTGGCCCGTGCCCATCCGATCAATTTCTGCGCCTTGCGCTATTTCAACGTGGCGGGCGCCGATCCGCAAGCGCGCACCGGCCAATCGACCGCAGGTGCCACCCATCTGATCAAGGTGGCGGTGGAAGCGGCGCTGGGCAAGCGCAGCCATGTCAGCGTGTTCGGCAACGACTATGCCACGCCCGATGGCACCGGGGTGCGCGATTACATCCATGTCTCCGATCTGGCCGCCGCGCATCGTCTGGCACTGGAGGCGCTGATGGCCGATCCGGCTAAATCATTGACGATGAATTGCGGCTATGGCCGGGGTTTTTCGGTGCTGGAAGTGCTCGATGCCGTCGATCGGGTGACCAATGTCCAGATCGAACGGCGGCTGGAAGCCCGCCGCGCTGGCGATCCCGATCAGCTCATTTCGGACAACCGCCGGATCAAGGCGACGCTGCCATGGCTGCCGCAATATGCCGACCTCGACGTGATCGTGGCCCATGCTCTGGCGTGGGAACGCAAATTGACCGAATTGCGCGGTGGCTGATAACCGCATCATGGCTTGCATCCCGCGAACCGCACAGCTAAACGCCGCCCCTGCCCGCGCTGAAAGC
>JALYHR010000044.1 GCA_030776465.1 Pseudomonadota bacterium | reverse complement strand
CTAAACTTTCTCCGACTGCGCCTCCAGCGCTTCGCTCGCCTCCAGCCAATGCGCCTCGGCCTGCTGGACCTGCCCCGCCACTTCGCCGCGCCGCTGGCTCAGCGCGCTCATCGTCAGCCTGGCGTATTCGGGCAAGGCGCTGGCGGGATCGAACATCGCGCGATCGATGTCCGATAGCTGCGCCTGCAACCGGGCCAGCGCGGCTTCGGTGTCGGTGAGTTTTTTCTTCAACGCCCGCGCTTCCTCGCGCGCGGCGGCAGCGGCTTTCTTGTCCAGTTTCGCGCCCTTTGCCGCCTTGCCATTGCCCTTGCCCTCGCCCTTGGGCTGGTTCCGCCCCAGCACGAAATCGATGTAATCTTCCATGCTGCCGGGGTATTCGACGGCGGTGCCATTATCGACCAGCACCAGCCGGTCGGCGGTCAGTTCGACCATATGGCGATCATGGCTGATCAAAATCACCGCGCCGTCATAGGAATTGAGCGCCTGCACCAAAGCTTCGCGCGCATCGACGTCCAGGTGGTTGGTCGGCTCGTCCAAAATCAGCAAATGCGGCGCATCGCGCGTCACCAGCGCCAGCGCCAGCCGCGCCCGTTCCCCGCCCGACAGCGTGCCGAGCAGCGCCGTGGCGCGATTGCCCGAAAACCCGAACCGGCCAAGCTGAGCGCGTATCGCCGCCGGGGTTTTGTTCGGCATCGCCCGCGTCATATGTTCCAGCGGCGTCGCATCGCCCGCCAGTTCTTCCACCTGGTACTGGGTGAAATAACCGATCTGCAGCTTCCCAGCCGAGTGGATCTGCCCTTCCATCGCTGGTAATTGCGCCGCCAGCAGCCGCGCCAGCGTCGTCTTGCCGTTGCCGTTGCGCCCCAGCAACGCAATCCGGTCATCGGGGTCGATGCGCAGGTTCAACCGTTGCAGGACGGGCTTTTCACCATAGCCCACCGCCGCCAGATCGAGCGTAATCAGCGGTGGCCGCAACTCGCTCGGGCTGGGGAAATCGAAACTCAGCGTCGGATCGTCGACCAGCGCCGCAATCGGCTGCATCTTGGCCAGCATCTTGGCGCGCGACTGCGCCTGTTTCGCGGTCGATGCCCGCGCGCTGTTCCGCGCCACATAATCCTGCAACCGCGCCCGCTGCGCATCCTGCGAAGCCTTTGCCGCCGCCAACTGCGCCGCGCGCTCGGCCCGCTGCCGCTCGAAACTGTCATAGCCGCCGGGGTACAAGGTCAGCTTGCCGCCCTGCAGATGCAGGATATTATTGACCACGTTATTGAGCAGATCGCGCTCATGGCTGATCACGATCAGCGTCCCCGGATAGCTTTTGAGGAAATTCTCCAGCCACAACGTCGCCTCTAGGTCGAGGTGGTTCGACGGCTCATCCAGCAGCAGCACATCCGGCTGCGAAAACAACAGAGCCGCCAGTGCCACGCGCATCTTCCACCCACCCGAAAAGCTGTCGAGCGGCTCGCCCTGCGCGGCCTCGTCAAACCCTAGCCCGATCAAAATCCGCGCCGCGCGACTGGGCGCGCTATAGGCATCGATCGCCAGCAACCGGTCATGCAGATCGCCCAGCCGATGCGGATCGACGCAATGCTCCGATTCCGCCATTAACTCAGCCCGCTCGATATCGGCAGCCAATACCGTCTCGAACGGTGTCGCCGTGCCATGCGGCGCCTCCTGCGCAATATACCCCGCCGCGTCCGTCGAGGCATCTCGATCTCGCCACCATCCGGGTCGATCTGCCCGATCATCACCTTCATCAACGTCGACTTGCCCGCCCCATTGCGCCCGATAAGCCCCACGCGCCCACCCGGCGGAACCGTAGCCTGCGCGCGATCAAGAATAGTGCGGCCGCCCAGGCGCACGGTTACAGCGTTGATTGTCAGCATGCCGCGCCGCGTAGCAGCAAGTGCAGCAAAAGGCATTGGGAAAGTTTGGGGTCATCCCAAGCCCACCGACCGCCACGAAGGAGATTAGTCAGAATCCAACTGAAGGTTGTTCAGGACAGCGAAGGTTCGAGGGGCAAAACCCCTCGAGCACCCCGTCATTTGGCGTTGCCGGCTGCCGCACCGGTTAGTCTTCCGGAAAGCGGGAATATAGCCTGCGCCGCCGCCGCGTTGCGCTAAACCGGACGTGATTGTATTCGATCCCGTTCACAATTAAATAGCTCTCGGCGAGACAATCCTCCTGTTCGATTGACTGTTACGGATATACAAAATGAACGCTTGATTGTCCCCAGGTTACTGGGCAACTTCATTGCCATGAAGACCGCTCTCCGCTCCTTAACCGCATGGCTCCCGCTGTTGCTCGCTATTGTGCCGCAACCCGCTGCGGCTGAAGACCGTAGCAAATGCAGGATGAGTGTGTTGGCAAAATTCCACGTGGTGATGGAGGGATCGCACGCTAGTGTCCCTGTGAGTTTCAACGGCAAGCAAACCCGCGTCGGGCTAGAAAGCGGCGCCTTTTTCAACACCATATCGAAAGCCAAGGCGGTCGAACTCGGCTTGTCGACCGAGCCTCTGCCCGACGGATTTTACTTGAAGGGGATCGGCGGCAGCTTCACACCGGAACTGGCCCGAGTGCGTGATTTCGGGATCGCCGGCACGACGCTGAATAACATCGAATTCATTGTCGGCGGCAGCGATAGGGGAGACGGCGTTCTCGGCGCCAATTTCCTGGGGGTATGGGACACCGAATTCGATCTGGCGAAGGGAGCCGTCAACCTGTTCAAGGAGAGCGGGTGCAACCGGATGAACATGGCCTATTGGGGCAAGGGCATGTCGATAGGCGAGGCGCGACTGTTAAATGGTGCCGACGGGAACGACCGCCACATCTTTGTCGAAGTGATCGTAAATGGTAAATCTTTGCGCGCTATGCTTGCTTCAGGATCATCGATCTCGATGATCGGCCGCCATGCCGCCGAAGCCGCCGGGATCAATCTCGATTCTCCACAAGTAGTTGCATCCGTAAGGCTCAGCGGTGCCGGGGCACATCAGCGGCAAAGCTGGATCGCACGCACCCAAATGATTTCGATCGGGGGAGAACAAATCTTAAAGAGCCCGATCCGCGTGATCGATGACGCCGACGACAATCTGGGTTACGACATGGTTTTGGGCGATGATTTCCTGATGGCGCATCATGTGCTGGTGTCGCAGCCACAGCGCAAGATGTTTCTGACTTACAACGGCGGGCCAATTTTTTCCTCCACGACCGACCGCGAAATCGGGCACATCGCTACCCGCTCTGAAAACATGGGCGACCTCGAGAAGGCGGTTGACCCGAAAACCGCTGAAGAGTTTGCCGGACGAGCATCGGGCAGGCTGAGCCAGGGCGACGTGATCGGATCGATCGCCGACTTTACTGACGCCGTCCGATTGGCCCCCAGCCGCGCCGACCTGCTGACCGATCGCGCCAAGGCGTATATGCAAGGCGGACATCCAGAACTGGCAGTCAGGGACCTCGACGCAGCCCTTGCCATAACGCCTCAAGATCATCGGCTGTTGACCTACCGAGCGCAGATCAGGTTAGCCAAAGGCGACAAGGTTGGGGCATTGGCCGATACCACGGCAGCGGCCGCTGCGATGCCCAGGGGATCACTCGACGTGGTGCCGATTGTCAGGCTTTACGAGCGGCTGGGCATGGCCGATCGCGGATTGGCGTTGATCGATCCGGTGGTGGATCTTCACCGCGATGACGCCCATTATGCCGTATTGCTCAATGCGCGAAGCTGGAACCGGGGCCTCGCCAACGCCGATCTCGATCGGGCCCTGAAAGATGCCAATACTGCGATCAGGGTATACGGGCCCAATCCGTCTATATTGGATACGCGCGCGCTGGTTCAGTATCGGCGCAAGGACTATGCTGCCGCCATCGCCGACGAAAGCGCGGCGCTCGACAAAATGCCGAAAATGGCAGCAGCCCTGTTCATCCGTGGCCTCGCTCGCCTTGCCAGTGGCGATGCTGCAACCGGCAAAACCGATATTGCCGCGGCCCGCGGGATCAACCCACAGATCGACCAAGCTTACGCTGATTACGGGCTGAGAGCGCCCGGAGCGAACCAGACGCAAGGGGCAACGCCACTGTCAGCCACGGCCGGCCAACGCAATCAGGTTGGCGGCAATGACGATGAGTAGCCGCTCCAGGTCGGCACAGCGCGCGGTGGAGGCGGCGAAGCTCAACCGGATGAAGTGGTGGCCTTCCACGGGGTCGAAATCGATGCCGGGGGCGGTGGCGACGCCGGTTTCTTGCAGCAAGCAGAAGGCCTTGGCGTCGCCTGCTTACTGCGCCGATTTACAAGCCTAGCTCGCTATGCGAGCCGAGCCGTACAAGGCGAAGGGTGTCGTCGTTCGGCTTCTGGTAAATGAGCACCAGATCGGGCCGGATATGGCAATCGCGATGATCGGCCCAATCGCCAGCGAGGAGGTGATCGTGGTGGCAGGCATCGAGGGGCGCATCGGTCGCAAGCAGTTGCAGGATGGTGATGAGGTCATTCGACAGCGTGCCGCGGTGCCGACCTTTCGCCTCACGCTTATAGTCACGTTTGAACCGGGTGGTTCGTTCAATCGCCCTCATTCAGGTCGACCATAAGCGCGTCGATGTTGTCGAAGCGGGGTAGTCCACCGCGACGGGCTTCTTTCATGGCCGCGATCGTCTTGGGGTTGGGCACCAGCGGGTCGAACGGCAATGACTTCTCGGCGGCGATCCGGGTCATCATCATGCGAAAGGCATCGGACACGGTCAGGCCCATCGCGCTCAGGACCAGGGCAGCTTCATTTTTAATGCGCTCGTCGATGCGGGCGCGGACTACGGCATTCTCGGACATGGTTCACCTCTGGGCTACAATGTAGCACAAATCTGTGTTGAACACCAGCCTCAGCGACTGGCGCAACGCCTGCGGATCAGCAAAGCAAAATGAATTGGGGTGGGGCGATGGCCCTGCGAATCTTGGCCTTGAATACCTTGACGCTTCCATTCGTCAGGCCGGGACCGCGCGCAACGATTGGCGGGCGAACCATGGGATCAGCCGCGACAGGGCTTCGCGCAGTTCTGCGGTCGAAACGGCGAAGCTGAGGCGGATGAAGTGGTGGCCTTCCACGGGGTCGAAATC
>JALYHR010000043.1 GCA_030776465.1 Pseudomonadota bacterium | reverse complement strand
CAGCGCAGCCCGGCGTGATGAAGGCCCGGCTGCTGATCTGCCACGGCGATGCCGATCCTCTGGTGCCGCGCGATCAGGTCCGCGCCTTCCAGGAGGAAATGGACCGCGCCGGGGGGAATTGGCATCTGCACAGCTATAGCGGCGTCAAACACGGCTTTACCAACTTTGCCAGTGACGCGCGGGGCGTGCCTGCCGTTGCCTACGACGCCAGCGCCGACCGTCAGAGCTGGGCGGCAATGCACCAGTTTTTCGATGAAGCGCTCGCGTGATTTGCAGACTCACGAAGTAATACAAAGGTGTTAAGCCTTGACCTGCCTCCCGGGTCATTACGAGCTACGCTAGCAATGACGAGTCACAATGGACGGCCGCTGGTATCACAGCGGTGCTTTCGTGGCGATCAGCGTATCCACCACCGACGGATCGGCTAATGTCGATGTGTCCCCCAGGCTCGACACATCGCCCTCGGCGATCTTGCGCAGGATGCGGCGCATGATCTTGCCGCTGCGGGTCTTTGGCAGCGCCGGGGCGAAATGGATCACGTCGGGGGTCGCTATAGGCCCGATTTCATGGCGCACCCATTGCACCAGCGCCGCCCGCATCGCGTGATCGTCGGTCTCGCCCGCGTTCAGCGTGACATAGGCATAGATGCCTTGCCCCTTGATGTCATGCGGCATGCCGACAACCGCGGCTTCGGCGACCTTGGCATGCGCGACCAGCGCGCTTTCGACCTCGGCGGTGCCCATGCGGTGGCCCGACACATTGATCACGTCATCGACGCGGCCGGTGATCCAGTAATAGCCATCCTCGTCGCGGCGGCAGCCGTCGCCGGAAAAATATTTGCCGGGATAGGTGGTGAAATAGGTCTGGAAAAAGCGGTCGTGGTCGCCCCACACGCTGCGCATCTGGCCGGGCCAGCTTTGGGTGATGCACAGATTGCCCTCGGCGGCGCCCTCCAGCAGCTTGCCCTCGCCATCGACCAGTACTGGCACCACCCCGAACATCGGGTTGGTTGCCGATCCGGGCTTGAGCGCGGTGGCCCCCGGCAGCGGCGCGATCATCACTCCGCCGGTCTCGGTCTGCCACCAGGTATCGACGATCGGGCAGCGTCCATCGCCGACGACCCGCCAATACCACTCCCACGCCTCGGGATTGATCGGTTCCCCGACACTGCCCAGCAGCCGCAACGATTGGCGGCTGGTGCGCTTTACCCACTCATCGCCTTCGCGCATCAGTGAACGCAGCGCGGTCGGCGCACCGTAAAATATGTTGACCTGGTGACGGTCGACGATCTGCCAGAACCGCGAGTGGTCGGGATAGCTGGGCACGCCTTCGAACATCATCACCGTCGCGCCATTGGCGAGCGGACCATAGACGACATAGCTGTGCCCGGTGACCCAGCCAATATCGGCGGCGCACCAGAACACCTCGCCAGGCCGATAATCAAAGACGTAATGATGGGTCATCGCCGCCCACACCAGATAGCCGCCGCTGGTATGCAGCACGCCCTTGGGCTTGCCCGTGGAACCCGAGGTATAAAGGACGAACAGCGGGTCTTCGGCGTTCATTTCCTCGGGCATGCAATCTGCCGACGTCGTCTCGCGCAGTTCATGCCACCAGTGATCGCGGCCCGCCGCCATGGTCACGTCGGCTCCGCTGTGCCGCACGACGAGCACGCTTTCAACCGCGCCCCCCAGGTCGAGCGCCGCATCGACATTGGCCTTTAACGGCACGACTTTGCCGCCGCGATGGCCGCCGTCCGAGGTGATCACCACCCGGCTGGCGCAATCCTCGATCCGTCCGGCCAGCGCATCGGGCGAAAAGCCGGCGAACACCACCGAATGCACCGCGCCGATACGGGCACAGGCCAACATCGCCATCGACGCCTCGGGGATCATCGGCAGGTAAATCGTCACCCGGTCGCCGCGCGCCACGCCCATCGCTTTCAGCGCATTGGCCATGCGGCAGACATCTTCGTACAATTCGCGATAAGTAATCCGCCGCTGCTGTTCCGGATCGTCGCCTTCCCAGATGATTGCGACGGTGTCGCCATGCTCGGCCAGCTGGCGGTCGAGGCAATTGGCCGAAACGTTGAGCGTGCCGTCGCCAAACCATTCGATGCCGAAATCGTCGCGTTCGAACGAGCAGCGATTGAGCCGCGTCCACGGCTTGATCCAGTCGATGCAGGCCGACTCCTCGCGCCAGAAGGCTTCGGGCGTGTTAACCGAGGCCGCGTTTTTTCCGGCGTAACCGGCGGCATCGACATAGGCGCGCGCCGCCCATTCGGCAGGCACGGGATGGATTTCAGACACTGTCTTGCTCTCCGCTTTTCTGCGGCCAGTAGTGGAACGCAGCAGCGCGCGCGTCAATCGCTGCGTTCCAGATCGGCGGGGAGCGGCGGTGGCGAGACAGGGTTACGTGCAGCCAAAAACGGCGCTATCAGGCTTTGGCAAGAACCACCGCGATGCCTGGAGTTTCCACTTATACCAAATGGGCCCAAGCATTGGCCCATTGGTATTATTTGGGCGACAGCACCATCAGCATCTGGCGGCCTTCCATGCGCGGCCACGCTTCGACTTTCGCGACTTCGGCGATATCGTCCTGCACGCGCTTCAACAGGTTCATGCCGAGCTGCTGGTGCGAGAGTTCGCGGCCACGAAACCGCAGGGTGATCTTCACCTTGTCGCCATCGTCGATAAAACGCGCGACGTTCTTCATTTTCGTGTCGTAATCGTGATCGTCGATATTGGGACGCATCTTGATCTCCTTGATCTCCTGCGTCTTTTGCGACTTTCGGGCCATGTTGGCTTTTTTCTGCGCTTCGTAGCGATATTTGCCCACATCCAGGAATTTGCATACCGGCGGGTCGGCGTTGGGGGAAACTTCAACGAGGTCGAGGCCGACTTCGTTGGCCTGTTCGATAGCCTCGCGGGTGTACATCACGCCAAGATTCTCGCCGTTTTCGTCGATTACGCGAACTTTGGGCGAGACAATCAGATCATTGAAGCGGGGTCCGCTTTTAACGGGGGGCGCTAACATGCGCCGGGGTGGGGGGGCTATAGTGCGTTCTCCTGTCGGTAATTACAAAGCGGCCCATTAGATCGAATCGCGCAGGCAGGCAAAGCGGAAAATCAAGCCCCGACAGCTGACCCGATTGCGATTGCTCCATAGGGTGCTGCCAAAGTGGGGACTGCGGCAGCCGATTACCAGCACCGACCAGCGCATGGATGGCGCGCACGGGTTGCAACGATACGAACAAAACGGAAACAGCGGCTTTCCCTTGCCGCAGCCGATGGGATTTGGCAAGCGCCCGCGATGATCGACGATGACCCTCTGCCCGATTGGGCTCCGTACACTGCGCGCGCCAAAAACTGGTTCGAAAGCCTGCGCGACGCGATCTGCGCCGAGTTCGAAGCGATCGAACAAGAGGCGGGCAGTGCTGCGAGTTTCGATTTCCAGCCATGGCAGCGCGAGGCGGTGGAAGGCGGCCAAGCTACTGAAAAAAGGCCGGGCGAAACAGGTGGCGGCGTGCGCGGGGTGATGAAAGGCAAAATCTTCGAAAAGGTCGGCGTCAACGTCTCCACCGTGGTCGGCGCGCTGGCCAGTGATTTTGCCGGTTCCATCCACGGCGCCTCGCAGACACAAAACGCATTCACCGCCACCGGCATCAGCCTGGTCGCGCATATGGCCAATCCGCATGTCCCCGCGGTGCATATGAACACGCGATTCCTGACCACGACCAAGGCATGGTTCGGCGGCGGCGCCGACCTCAATCCGCCGCTGCCTTATGAAGACGACACACGCGATTTCCACGCGGCGTTGGAGGCCGCCTGCGACGCCCATGACGCCAGCTATTACGAGCGGTACAAAGCATGGGCCGACGATTATTTCTACATCCCGCACCGCCAGGTGCATCGCGGCGTCGGCGGCATTTTCTACGACCACCTCGAATGCCCCGACGCGGCGGCGTGGGAAGCCAACTTCGCCTTTAGTCAAGCCGTTGGCCAGGCGTTCCTGACGATTTTCCCGCAACTGGTGCGGCGGCGCATGGCGCAGCCGTTTACCGATCACGATAAACGACGCCAGCTGGAATGGCGCGGGCGTTATGCCGAGTTCAACCTGGTTTACGATCGGGGCACGTTGTTCGGCCTGAAGACCGGCGGCAATATCGACGCCATTCTGATGAGCCTGCCGCCTGAGGCGACTTGGAGTTAGCGAATATGACTCCCCTCCCCTTCAGGGGAGGGGCTGGGGGTGGGGTTTCGCCGGATAGCGCGGGCTATGGGGATGGACCCCACCCCAACCCCTCCCCTGAAGGCGAGGGGGGAAGTGAAGGCGCTCGCCATTGGGTGGCGGGCGACGGTGCCGGCGAGTTCGGAGCCTTTGAATGAGATGTCGCTTAGGTTTACGTTATCCGCCATCGGCGGAGTTATGTGAATGCCATACCGGCGAGTCTGGAAATGCAGTTTTTCTAAAAACTCGATCACTCGCGCCTGTGCGATCACAATAGGAAGGCCGTCGAACAACCGGAACAGTCGGTCACGTTCAGCAGACAACTCAGGATCTTTATCAACATTAGGTATCGGTATTTGGTTCGCGTGCAAGGTGATGCGTAAGTACTCCACCTCAGCCCCATAAGCGATCGCCTGGTTCACCGGGATCGTCCATGGCGTCGTCGTCCAGATCACCGCATAGGCGCCGACCAACTCCGGCACCCGCGACTCGACAATCTCGAACGCCACGTCGATCTGCGTCGAGACGATGTCTTCATACTCGACCTCAGCCTCGGCCAGCGCGGTCTTTTCCACCGGCGACCACATCACCGGCTTGGCACCGCGATACAATTGCCCGCTTTCCGCGAACTTCATCAACTCTGCCACGATGGTGGCTTCGGCGGCGAAATCCATGGTCAGATAGGGGTGATCCCAGTCGCCGTTGATGCCCAGCCGCTTCAACTGCTCGCGCTGTTTGTCGACCCAGCCGCGCGCATAGGCGCGGCATTCGGCGCGGAACTCTGCCGCGGGAACCTCGTCCTTGTTGAGCTTTTTCTTGCGGTATTGCTCCTCTACCTTCCATTCGATCGGCAGCCCGTGGCAATCCCAGCCGGGCACATAGGGCGCGTCCATGCCGAGCAGGTTCTGGCAGCGCACCACCATGTCCTTGAGGATGTGGTTCAACGCATGGCCGACATGGATGTCGCCATTGGCATAGGGCGGCCCATCGTGCAGGACGTACTTTTCGCGGCCAGCGCGGGCGTCGCGCAGCTTGCGGTACAGGTCTTCTGCCTGCCAGCGCGCCAGAATGCCCGGCTCCTTCTGGGGGAGCCCGGCTTTCATGGGGAAATCGGTCTTTGGCAGGAAGACTGTTTCTCGCAAGGGGACGGGGGCGCGGTAGTCGGGCTTCTCGGTCATGGTGCCGCCGCCCTTAGCGGGCGCCACCGATTAGCGCAAATCAGCGCTGCTGGCGCGCCCATATAGCACCGAGCCGGGGGATTTGCGGATCGGCGCCCAGCCGGGGTAATATCGGGCCACCCCGTCTTCGATGAGCCACAGGTACGGCACCGCTTGCGGCACCCTGGCGACAATTTCATCGACACCGGGTTTGCCCCGGCAAGCGGTGGTATAGGTCGTCTGGGACGGATCGCCGATGAATGTTCCCATGGCCGGGTTGTGAACCCGCAACAATTGCCCGCCCTCGGCGAACCACTGGTCATTGGCGTAATCATGGCGGCGCGCCAATGCATAACCAGCCAGGTGGGTTCTGCGCTCACGTGCCCAGGGATCGCCGCTCAGGCATGGTTTCACCGTCAGGCTGACCAGTTGCGCATCGCGAGGCATGGAATTCAGCACCGTCAGATCCTGCGCGAATTGCCGGTCGTACAGGACCATGCTGACTGCGTTGCCCGCAAAGCGCGCGCCCACGAACACCAGCGCCGCCACCGCCAGCGTGTGGGCCATGCGCGGGTAAGCCTGGCGCGGGCGCACGGCGAGAAGGGCGACGGCCAGGATCATCGGCACCAGCCGCATATCGACGAAACTGGTCCCGTTGACATGTTTGGGAACCAGCACGAAGGCGACCGCAGCGATCATGGCCCCCAGCACCAGGCCCGAATGGCGACTGAAGCGCTGCGAAAACCATGTCCAGCCGATCATGCCGAGCAACGCCAGCGCCGAGGCGACGTCCCAGATGCCCCACCGGTCGCGCAAGGCCATCACGATCATGCCCAGCTTGTCGATGATATCGAACCAGCCTGCGGTGACGCCGGGGGCGCCGTTGACCTGACGCCCGAACAAGAACATCAGGGAAGGCAGCAGGAGGCAGGACAGCGGCAGCGCAGAACGGAGCCCGACTTCGCGCCAGGACAGATCGCGGGTCCGCCAGCGGCCGAATTCGACGCCCGCCGCGAACAGGCAGAACAGCGCCCAACCCGACAGGTGGCAGACCCACAGCGCGCAGGCGATGGGGACAAAGACCAGCCAGCGGCGCAGGCGAAGTCCAGCCTGATCGAGGTGGATCCACAGCGCCAGCGCCCAGGTCGCCAGCGCCGTACACAGCGTGAAATTGAGAAAACCGTACTCGAACGGATAGCTGTAGACCAATGGCAGTGCGAGCAGCGCGGTCGGCGGGACATGGCCGTGAACGAGGCGCGCCAACATCAGGAAGCCAGCGGCCTGGAGCACGACAATGATGACGACGATGGCTTTCAGCGCTGGTTCCAGCCCCATCTGCGGGGCCAGCGCCTGGATCAGCAGATCGGTGCCGAGGTTGGGGATCACATGCCAGTGAAAGCTGTACCAGCCCCGCAGGCTGGCCGCGCCGCCATTGATCTGGGCGGCGTCGATCTGGACCGCAAAACGACCGAGATGCCCGCCAAGGTCGGTCAGCGGCGGCATCGCGGGCCATAGCAGCGGCAGCGCCGCCAGCGCACACAACAGGATTTGCAGCCAGGTCGCCTGAAGCTGGGCGGTCAGCGCGGTTCTGGCGGGCCTATCCTGACCAGCCAGCTTCGGGCGATGCGGCTGGTCGAGGATGCCAGCCGGATGATCGGGGACGGGGATCGTTGCGGAGTGGTCGAGCGGCAACCACTCGGCTGGGTTCGACGCGTTGATCAAGGCGTGTTAACCTTCCCTACCGAATTGATTTGCCCAGCATTACAACTGCGGCGAACCGCGCGGGGCTGCTCTCGCTTTATCGCAGCCAGGGTGGAATAATGTGGCATCGCGCGATACAGCCTGTTCGTGGGAGGGCGCTTCGTGATCAAAGCGGGTCGGCAATGCGCGGGGCCGCTTGCCATGCGCGAGACGCGCCGCCCGCAACCATGATTGCGCTGGTATGGTACCATGAAGGGAAAATCGTGGGTGACGATCCAATTTCTGCCTGGACGCCGTAGCGGGCAATGATCCGCAGTCATAGCCCTGAAAATGTAAGCGAGCGTCGCAACAGGTATGACCGGAGCATTATTCGAGCTAAGTTGCACGGCCATGACCGGCAGCCATCGTGTGCCAGGACAGAAGCCAGGTATATAGGATGACGATGGGGTTGCGAGCAGCAGGGCAGATTGAGGGCAATGGCCTGTCGAGAATCATCGCTGGCCCGCGCGCGTGGCTGGGACTGATCGGATTGACCGTGCTGACACGGCTGCCCGCGTTGCTTTATCCGCGCGCCATCGACGATGAGGCGGTCTATGGCGTCGTCGCCCGGGTCATGCTGGCGGGCGGCCTGCCTTACCGCGATGCCATCGAGCGCAAGCCGCCGCTGCTGTTCCTGGTCTATTGGGCGGTGTTCCGGATGTTCGGGGCTTACAACTGGCTGGCGTTGCATTGGCTGGCGGCGGCCTGGGTGCTGCTGACCATGGCGGGGCTGTTCAGCATTGCGCAGCGGCTGGGTGGACGCCGCGCCGGAATGTTCGCGGCGCTGGCCTATGCGCTGGTCCAGCCGTGGGCCACCGCCAAGAACCTGGCATTCAATGGCGAAATGCTGATGAACCTGCCGCTGGTCTGGGCCTATGCCTTGATCCTGCCGACCCGTCGCGCGCACATCTTTGCGCCATTATTGGCCCCGGTTCTGGCAGGCGTGCTGCTGGCCTTGGCATTTCTGCTAAAACAGCCCGCCGCGATCGCCGCTGTGCCGCTGGGGCTGTACCTGCTGTGTGCACCGCTGAGGCGCAAGGACAGAAACTGGAGTGGATCGATCGGGCAAGCGGGCGCGCTGACCGCCGGGTTCGCAGCCATGCTGGGCGGGGCAGCGGCAATCCTGTGGCACAATGGCCTGCTGGGCGAGGCGTGGTACTGGACGCTGGCCGATCATGGCGTCCCGCACATATTCTGGCTCCACGCCGCCGAACATACTGCGCTGTTCCTGCTGTTCGCGCTGCCGTTGTGGTTGCCGCTGCTGGCGTGGCAAAGTCTGCGGCAGGCGTGGCGGGGACGAGAGGCTGAATTATGCACCGTGCTGGGCTGGCTGGCGGTGTCGGTGGTGGGCGCGGCCGCTGGAGGGCGGTTTTACCCACATTACTATATCCAGATCGTGCCGCCGCTCGCGGTGCTGGCGGGGGTTTTCCATGCGCGCCAAAATGATCGGGGCGATGACCCGACAGGGATGGCGCGGCCGCTTTGTCTCTCGCACAGAGTCGGGGGGCTTTCGCTGCGGTTCGCAGGGCTGTGGCTGGCGGCGGCAGCAGTCGTGTCGCTATGCGTGCAGTCCTGGCAATTGCTGGGTGAACGCGCACCCTCGGCTGCCGGGAACTATGTGCGCACCCATGCCAAACCGACGGGACGGCTGTTCGTGTGGGGCCAGCAGACGCCCTTCTACATTGATGCCGGGATTCTGCCAGCCAGCCGGTATATCGCCAGTTTTCCCTTGACCGGCTATATTTTCGGCGGCGACCTGCCGGGCGTTTCGACGCGGGACCGGATCGTTCCGGGCGCGTGGCAAAACCTGGCCAGCGATTTGCGCCGCCAGCCGCCGCAGTTTATTATCGACACCCAGGCCACGCCGGGCGACACCTACCCCATGCGGGATTTCCCGTGGCTGGCGCGCTATGTCGCCAGCGTTTATCGGCGAACGGCGGTGTTTGCCGATGGCACGGTCTATCAGCGAGCAATTGTGCAGCCCATCGAAAGTCGCCCTATCGGGCGGTGAATACACCATCCCCGCGCGCGTCTGCCGGGTCATCCCATAGTTATCGTGGAAGGTGGGCGGGCGCGAGCCGGGCTGGTACCGACCTAATCGAAATAGCTATTGGTTACTTGCGACGACCTGCGGACTGGTGCTCGCCACCGGCTCGTTGACGAGGTCGTCGAACAGGGCGCGGAAGTGGATCATGGCATTGCGCAGATCCTCGGTGCTGGCCTGGCCTTGCGAGTGATTGACGGCGATTTCGTGGCCGGTGCGGTAATGTTGCACGACATTGGGGTGATCGACCGACAAATCCTCGGAGCGCTGGGCAAAATCATGCACCGGATAGCCACGGGCAAGCATGACTTCGCCCAGCAGGTCATCGGCACGGGTCACGGCATATTTCGGATCATCGACGAACTGCGCCTGGACGGCACGCCATGTCTCGATGAAATGATCGCGCATTTCGGTCGACAGCGGCTTGATGGTGTAGCTGGACACGCGTTTCTGGCGTGCCGCCAGCATGGCTTCGGCCTTGGTTTCGCTGCCGGACTGGTGAACGACGCGGTCGTATTCAGCGCCAAATTGCGATTTGAGCTGGCCGGTGCGACGCTTGCGCATGAACAGGGCGGCGCCGACGGCAACCAACACCAGCGCCAGGATTATCAGGATCGTCTCAGTCGGAGTCACGGGCCGTCTCCTCGGGAATTGCGGTTGCCCCGCGTCATTAATCCACTGCTTCATCAACAATGCCGGGAACGCGCGGATGTTCCCGATCGCGGGCGTTCTATTATAGCGTTGGCCGCACCCTTCCCCTGCCCTACATGGCTCGCAGCGGAGGTGCAGATGAAAGTCGGAATTGTCGGTTCGGGAATGGTCGGCTCGGCAGCGGGATTTGCGCTGGCTTTGCTCGGCGATGCCACCGAGATCGTCTTCGTCGACCGCATCGCCGACCTCGCCGTGGCCCAGGCCGAGGACGTCAGCCATGCCGTGCCCTTCGTGGGCCCGTGCCGCGTCACCGCGGGGGACTTCGACGCATTGTCGGGCGCGGGTGTCGTCATCCTGGCCGCGGGGGTGCCGCAAAATCCGGGTGAAAGCCGGCTGAGCCTGCTATCCCGCAACGCTGCGGTGTTTGCCGAGGTGGTGGGCCGGGTTACGGCCGCCGCGCCCGGGGCATTGTTGCTGATCGCCTCCAATCCCGTCGATATCATGACCGAGGTCGCGCAACGGACGTCGGGACTGGCACCGGAGCGGGTGATCGGATCGGGCACGATCCTCGATACCGCGCGGTTTCGTACGCTGCTGGCTGCGCACCTCGGCGTGGCCGCGCAATCGGTGCATGCTGCGGTGTTGGGTGAACATGGCGACAGCGAAGTGCTGGCCTGGTCAGGCGCGCAAGTCGGCGGCGAGCCGCTGGAGCGTTGCGCGGCGCAGTTGGGCGCCATCGTCAGCGACGCAGTGCGCGCGCGCATCGATGCCGGCGTGCGCGGTGCCGCCCAGCGCATCATCGCCGGCAAGGGCGCCACCTGGTACGGCATCGGCACCGGTCTGGCGCGGATCGTCAGTGCGATCCGCGACGACCAGCGCGCCGTGCTGACGGTGGCCATGCGCACGCGCGAGGTGGCGGGGGTCAGCGACGTGACCCTCAGTCTGCCGCGCGTGATCGGGCGTAGCGGAATTATCACCACCCTGTACCCGGACTTGTCCACAGCGGAGGAGGACGCGCTCAGACGGTCGGCAATGATTTTGAAAGAGGCAGGCCAGGGCATCTTGTGAATGCAAACGCCATCTTGTGAGTCCAGGCAGGCACGCCGGACGGAACTCGAACGGGCCTGGAAGTCTGCCGCGCCCTAAATCTCCGCGTCGGCCAGGACCGCCGCCCGCAATTCGGCGATGCCCAGTTTCGTTTCGGCCGATGTCACATGCACCACCGGGTAAGCGGCAGAATGTTTGCGCGCTTCGGCCTCGGTCACGGCGATGACTGCGGCAAGGTCGCTGGCCTTGATCTTGTCGGCCTTGGTCAAGGCAATGCGATAGCCCATCGCCGCGCCGTCCAGCATCTGCATCATCTCGATATCGACCGGTTTGGGGCCATGGCGGGCGTCGATCAGCAGCAATGTGCGCTTGAGCACGACGCGGCCGCGCAGGAAATCGCGCACCAGCCGTCGCCATTGCTCGACCACGGCGGGCGGCGCCTTGGCAAAGCCGTAGCCGGGCATGTCGACCAGTCGCATGACGAGCGGTTCGCCGACATCGAAAAAATTGAGTTCCTGCGTGCGGCCCGGCGTCACCGAGGTGCGCGCCAGCGAATTGCGACCGGTCAGCGCATTGAGCAACGATGATTTGCCCACATTCGACCGCCCGCAAAAAGCGATCTCCGGCACATCGGCATCGGGCAGGAATTTCAGCG
>JALYHR010000042.1 GCA_030776465.1 Pseudomonadota bacterium | reverse complement strand
CCGCATCGCTCAGATACGCGAGTTCGGGCACCGGGCTCATCGCCTTCCCGCCTCGGTCCGCAAATAGCCTCAAACGTTGGACAATGGCCCGTGGTCTTCCGGCGAAACCGTCCAGGTCTGGCCCTTGGCCAGCAGCTTGGCGAGGTTGGCGACTTTGCCTTCGCGCTGTTTGGTGTCCTGCACCAGCAGCGCGCTTTCGAAACTGGGCATGGGATCGTCGTAGATCACCCCCAGCGCCATCGGGAACGGCCCGAACGGCAGTTCGACCAGCATATGCGCGACCGACCGGTTGGTGACGTCATGGACGATCACCCCTGCGGCCTGCCAGTCGCCATCCACAACATCGACCACTTTCAACGTCAAATGCTCGGGGTCGAGCGCAATCCCCTGGGCGTTCTTGTTGAACAGCATCGGCTCGCCTTCCTTCAACCACAACTGGCGAGCCTCAGCGCCTTTTGGAGCGGCGAAATCCTCGAACACGTCCTTGTTATAGACGATGCAGTTCTGGAAAATCTCGATGAAGGCCGCGCCGCGGTGGGCATGCGCTGCCTTCAGCACATTGGGCAATTCCTTGGACACGTCGAAGCCGCGCGCCACGAACCGCGCGCCCGCGCCCAGCGCAAAGGCGCAAGGCAGCGCCGGGCGATCGACCGAACCGATCGGCGAGGTCGGGCTGGTCGTGCCCAACCGGCTGGTCGGCGAATATTGCCCCTTGGTCAGCCCGTAGATCTCGTTGTTGAACAGCATGATCTGGCAATCGAGGTTGCGGCGTAGCACATGCATGGTGTGATTGCCGCCGATCGACATGCCATCGCCGTCGCCCGTTACCAGCCACACATCCAGCTCGGGATTGGCCAGCTTGATGCCGGTGGCGAACGCCGGGGCGCGACCATGGATGGTGTGGAAACCATAGCTCGCCATGTAATAGGGAAAACGGCTGGAGCAGCCGATGCCGCTGACGAACACGGTCTTGGCCGGGTCGGAACCGAGGTCCACCATGGTCCGCTGCACCGCTTTCAGGATGGCATAGTCGCCGCAGCCGGGGCACCAGCGGACTTCCTGATCCGATTCCCAATCCTTGATGGTCAGCTTGGCGCCAAAGTCACTGGGGGTGGTCATATCGTTCATGGATTAACAGCCTTGATGCTGGGAAGCTGCGTGGTGTCGGCGGGCAGTTCACCGCCTTCGTTGTCGGGGATATTATCGAAGAACGTGCCGATCGCTTCTTCGATTTCGCCAATCGTAAACGGTTGCCCCGACACTTTGTTCAGCGGCTTGGCATCGACGAGATATTGGTCACGCAGTACCGTCTTGAACTGGCCGGTGTTCATCTCGGGCACCAGCACATGATCGAACGAGCGCAGCAGATCGCCCAAATTGGCGGGCAGCGGCCAGATGTGGCGGACGTGGATATGGCTGACCGACAGCCCGCGCGCGCGCGCGCGGCGGACCGCCTGGTGGATCGGGCCAAAAGTGCTGCCCCAGCCGACCACCGCGAGGCTGCCGCTGGTCTCACCCAGGCTGACCGCTTGCGCCGGGATCGCCTGAGCAATGCCATTGACCTTGTCCAGCCTCGCCATCGTCTGCGTCTGGTGGGTTTCAGGCGAGTAATCGAGATCGCCGGTATCTGGCGCTTTCTCGATACCGCCGATGCGGTGCATCAATCCGGGCGTCCCCGGCTTGATCCATGGCCGGACGCCGCGTTCGTCGCGTTTATAAGGCAGCACACGGTCTCCACCGTTCATCTCATCCAGGAAAGTGACCGGGAACGGCGCAAAAGTCTCAGGATCGGGCACCAGCCACGGTTCGGCGGCATTGGCGATATAGCCATCGGTCAGCAGCATGACGGGCGTCATGAACTGCACCGCGATGCGGCAGGCCTCGACCGCGCATTCGAAGGCGTCGGCAGGACTGCGCGCGGCGACCACCGGCAGCGGCGCATCGCCGTTGCGGCCATAAACGGCCTGATACAGATCGGATTGTTCGGTCTTGGTCGGCAGCCCGGTCGACGGCCCGCCGCGCTGCGAATTGATGATGACCAGCGGCAATTCGGTGATGACCGCCAGCCCCATCGCTTCACCCTTCAAGGCGATGCCGGGGCCTGACGAACTGGTCACGCCCAACTGCCCGGCCCACGACGCGCCGATGGCCGAACAGATCGCCGCTATTTCATCTTCGGCCTGGAAGGTGGTGACGCCGAACTCCTTCATCTTGACCAGATTATGGAGGATCGCCGAGGCGGGCGTGATCGGATAGCCGCCGAAAAAGATTTTCAGCCCGGCCAGTTGCGCGCCCGCGACCAGCCCATAGCTGATCGCCTCGGCGCCATTGACGGTGCGGTACAACCCGGCGGGGCTGGGCGCGGCGGCGATGTTGACCTTGTGGACGTGGCCGCCGATTTCCGCAGTTTCGCCATAGGCATGGCCTGCGTTCAGTGCGGCGATATTGGCATCGGCCAGCAGCGGGTTCTTCTTGAACTTTTCTTTCAGCCATTCGATGAGCGGCGCGCGTGTCCGGTCGAACATCCACAACGCCAGCCCCAGCGTCCACATGTTCTTGCAGCGCAGGGCTTCCTTGTTGCCCAACCCGAACGGCTTGACCGATTCCAGCGTCAGCGCGCTGATGTCAAAGGCCAGCAATTGCCATTTGGCGAGGCTGCCATCATCCAGCGGGCTGACCGCGTATTTGGCCTTTTCCAGGTTGCGTTTGGTGAATTCACCGGCATCGGCGATGATCAACCCGCCCGGCTTCAACGCCTGGACATTGGTTTTCAACGCCGCCGGGTTCATCGCCACCAGCACATCCGGCGCATCGCCTGCGGTGGTGATCTCGGTCGAGCCGAAGTTGATCTGGAAGGCGGAAACCCCGAACAGCGTCCCTTGCGGCGCGCGGATTTCGGCCGGGAAATCCGGAAAAGTGGCGAGATCGTTTCCCGCCAGCGCAGTGGACAGCGTGAACTGCCCCCCCGTCAGTTGCATGCCGTCGCCCGAATCCCCGGCAAAGCGCACAACAACAGCATCGGGCGTAACAGGTTCTTGGGCTTGGGGCGGGAATGTGTCGGCGGCCAATATCGTTGCCATTATCGTCCTCTGTCAGCGTAATCTGGTCGGCCTGGCTAACCCCGGCCCACCACGCCTGCATATCTATCCCATGGCGTCGTAGTACCAGACCAGCAACTCAGCAAATCTGTCAGGTACCCAACGCATATTTGGGCAAAACGCCTTCATCACCGCCTAGTCAAGCCGCAATCGACCGGGTAGTGGCGTGACCAGGAACATTCCCACCAAATAAGTATAGCTTGCTGCAAATTCAACGAAATGTAGCCGAATCCGTTCCGGAGGGGCTACCAGGAGCCCCTTGCATGCCCGATACCGCGACATTGCCGTACCGTCCCTGTGTTGGCGTGATGCTGGTAAACGCGCAAGGGATGGTTTTTGTCGGCAAGCGCATCGACAATCGTGAAGGCGATCTATGGCAAATGCCGCAGGGCGGGATCGACCCGGGTGAAGACCTGCGCGTCGCCGGTTTCCGCGAATTATGGGAAGAAACCGGGATCGAAGAGCAACAGGCAACGATGATCGCGCAAAGCGCCGAGGAACTATTCTACGATCTGCCCGAAGAAATGGTCGGCAAGATCTGGGGCGGCAAATATCGCGGCCAGCGCCAATTCTGGCTGCTTGCCCGGTTTACCGGCAAGGACAGCGACATCCGTCTGGACGCGCACAAGCACCCGGAATTCTGCGAATGGAAATGGACAGAACCCGACACGCTGCCCGATCTGATCGTACCGTTCAAAAAACGGGTGTATCGCGCGGTATTGGAAGAGTTTCGCAGTTTGATTTAGAGTGTGCTGCCTTTACAGCAATGTCCCAAATCTGCACCAAACCTCGTCTATGCTGAGCTTGTCGAAGCACTGCCTTGTTCTTCGTGATCGACGCACAACTTCAAGAAAGAAGTCAGCCCTTCGACAAGCTCAGGGTAGACGGGTTTGGTGGCGCACCCAGATTAACGGCAACGCCCTAATTCGTCGTCACCGCCGGTTGCGGGGCGATGGCGGCGGCTGTTACCACGCGCTGCGTCGGGCCCTTGGCAATGGCGGCGGCCAGCGTCTGGGCTGCGCTGCAATCATGCCCACACAATCCCTGGACCTGGGCAAGATTGCGCCTCGCCTTGTCCAGCGCACCCATTTCGGCCAGCGCGGCACCTTCACCCGACAAGCCAGCGATATTCTGCGGATCGGCATTCAGGATCACGCGATAATAATGCAGCGCCTCGCCCGGCATGAACCGCTGCCGCGCCGCCGCCGCCAGATCGAGCATGATCGTCGCATTGCCCGGCTGTACTGCCAGTGCCGCCTCCAGATAATCGGTGGCCCTGGCGTTGTCGCCTGCAGCCAGCGCGCCACGCCCCTGCGCCTCCAGCGCGGCGGCGCGCGGCGTGAGGGGTTCCGCCGGTGCCGACAGCCCAGCGCTCGCGGTGACCGCAACCAGCAATGACAAAGCCAGACCAGCAGGGTAATAACGCATCAAAATATCCTTAAGGCGTGCTGACAAAAAGTGGGTATCGGTCTTTGTCATTCAATCACGCAAAGATAAAAAAGGTCCCGTTTACCTAGCATGACCGGACCAGTCGCGCGACGAAAAACCCGTCGGTACCATCGTGTCCGGGCGTCAGGCGCAGGCCGTCACCGCGTGGGCTTCCTGCGGCTAATGCCAGCGGGTCCGCGCGCCAGCCGTCCCGCGCGGCCAGAAAACCCGCGATCTGGTCCGCGCCCTCGGCATCCAGCAGCGAACAGGTGACATAGATCATCCGCCCCCCCGGCCTGACCAGCGCCGCCGCGACATCGATCAGCCGCGCCTGCAATGCCGTCAGCCGCGCCAGTTGCGCCCCGGTCAAGCGCCACCGAGCCTCTGGATTGCGCCGCCACGTGCCCACGCCCGAACACGGCGCATCAATCAGCACCGCATCGACCTGCCCGGCCCAACCCGCCAACGCTTTCGCCTCATGTCCGGGGTCCAGCAGCAGGGTGTCCGCCACGGCAACCCCCGCCCGCGCCGCCCTGGGCAGCAGCCGCGACAACCGCGTGCGATCGACATCACAGGCCAGCAAACGCCCGCGGTTGGCCATGTCCGCCGCCAGCGCCAGTGTCTTGCCCCCTGCCCCCGCGCATAAATCCACCACCGTCTCTCCGGCGCACGCCGCCACTGCCTGGCAGACGATCTGCGAACCGGTATCCTGCACCTCGATCAGGCCGCCCGAATAGGCGGGCCACTGGTCCACCGCGGTTCCGGTCGGCAATCGCATCCCCTGCGGAGCCGCCGTCGGCTCGGCGACCACCGGCAATTCAATCGTCGCGCGGTCGGCCTTCAGCGTATTGACGCGGATATCCAGCGGCGCGCGGCCCAGCAATGCGGCCAGCGCCGCGCCCGTAATCCCGCTGTCCGCCAGCGCCGCCTCCAGCCACGCCGGAGCTATTCCCGCCGCCGCCACCGCCTCGCCAGCGGCAATCGGCGCCGGGCCATGGGGCGAGCCGTCGAACAACCCCGCCA
>JALYHR010000041.1 GCA_030776465.1 Pseudomonadota bacterium | reverse complement strand
AAGCGCAGCGCGCGAAGATGGCAGCATCCAGGCTTTTGCCGGCGACACCGCAATTTTCATCACCCCCGGCTACCGCTTCCGCGCCATCGACGGCCTGCTGACCAATTTCCACCTGCCGCGCTCGACCTTGTTCATGCTGGTCAGTGCACTGATGGGACTGGATAAAATGCAAGCTGCGTACAGGCATGCAATCCAGGAAGGCTACCGATTTTACAGTTATGGAGACGCAAGCCTGTTGTTGCCGGACGACTAATATTTAAGACTGCGCCGGTTTGACCGCCGACAGCCAAGAATACCGGGCGCTGCTATCAGGCAGGCAGGCTTTTTTTCGATGCGGCGAAGAACGCGGCTTTCTTGCCGAATTTGATGGCGGGTTGTTCGACAAAGCGGTGCACGACCGAGGCAATCGCGAGGACTGCGAATAGTACAATCATGGGGTAAACCGCACCGCTGACCGGAGGAATTGCCCAGAATGCCACGATTTGGAACAAATATATCGAATAACTGATCGAGCCAAGCCAAACGAACGCAGATAGTGCCTTTGGTTCGCCAACCGCCTTTGGGTTAGTCAGGATCACGATAAGAAAAACCGGGATCGCCAAGGCGCTACCCGTCAGCATTCCGAACGGCATCCACACCGGGTTTCCGTTAGGATGGATCGAAGTCATCCCGCCGCAAATGACGAGCACCAGCGTCCCGCCAATGGCCCAGGGCAACACCTGCCGATCACCATCCAATGCCCTGCGCCATGCCATGCCAACCAGCATATAAGCGGGGAATGTGACCATTTCGGCTTTAAGAACCGCGCCGGTTGTCGTCAGGAAAATGCCGATGCCGGTGGTCAGCCGCCAATTACCGAGTTGCCCCCCCAGGTAAAGCAGGACGCACTGGACGTAGAATCCCAACTCCACGGAAAGCGTCCAATAGACACTGGCAAACTGCTCCTGGCCTAACGGCTTTGCCACCATAAACAAATTAGCGAGCAAGGCGCTTGCTGAAACCGGGAGTCCGTCGATCAGGCGAAATAATACAGCGCATGCGATTGATAGCCAAAGCGCCGGCAACAGCCGGAACGCACGATTGATAGCAAAGCCACTTGCCCCGTGCCGCTCCAGGCTAGGCGGAATGACAAAGCCGCTGATCAAAAAAAACAGAATTACGCCGAAGCGCCCCAAATTGATGGAGTGGAGTACCGGCCAATAAATATCCGTCACGCCCATCGTGCGCTCCATCGCGTGTTGGAGCACCACGCTGATTGCGGCGATACCGCGTAGCGCGTCAAGTCCGGTAAAGCGCTGTACCTGGCCAGCGCGAGTACGGCGTGAAGGGTTTGAATACATGGGCATGGATCAAGTATTCACCGACGCGGTACCTCGCAAGTGGAAATGCCCAGTGAAAATTTACGCTGTTTATGCTGGTCAGTGCACTGATTGGCATCGGGCTGATGCAAGCGGCAAACGCGAGCAATCCATGAAAGCTACTGCCTCGCAGCTACGGCGACGCCAGCCTGTTATTGCCGACAGAATCCCGCTAAGCGCGCGCGATGTCACCGCGCTTTGCCTTTACCATTCACGCCGCCGATGGCGCTGCCCGCACCGGGACCATCGCCATGCGTCGGGGGGACATCCGCACGCCTGCGTTCATGCCGGTGGGCACCGCCGCCACGGTCAAGGCGATGAAGCCGGAGCAGGTAGCGGCGACCGGGGCCGACATCATCCTGGGCAATACCTACCACCTGATGCTGCGGCCGGGCGCGGAGCGGATGGCGCGGCTGGGCGGGTTGCACCGGTTCATGAACTGGGATCGCCCGATCCTGACCGACAGCGGCGGATATCAAGTAATGAGCTTGTCCGATCTGCGCAAGATCACCGAGGATGGTGTGATCTTTGCCAGCCATCTCGACGGTTCACGCCATTTGCTCAGCCCCGAACGCTCGATGGAAATCCAGCGGTTGCTGGGGTCGGACATTGTCATGGCCTTCGACGAATGCCCGCGCGCCGATAGCCCGCGCGATGCGATCGAAAAATCGATGGCGATGAGCATGCGCTGGGCCAAACGCAGCCGCGCCGCCTTCGATGCTGGCGGAGAACATGCCGAGGGGGCGACATTGTTCGGCATCCAGCAAGGCGCGCTGGATGAAACGCTGCGCCGCCGCAGCGCCGATGCGCTGGCCGAGATCGGCTTCGACGGCTATGCCATCGGCGGGCTGGCGGTGGGCGAGGGGCAGGCGGCGATGTTCGCCACGCTGGATTTTGCGCCGGGGCAATTGCCTGCGGATCGCCCGCGCTATCTGATGGGGGTGGGCAAGCCCGACGACATCGTCGGCGCGGTCGAGCGCGGGGTCGATATGTTCGATTGCGTTTTGCCGACGCGCTCTGGCCGTAACGGGCAGGCGTTTACGTGGAACGGCGCGGTCAATATCCGCAACGCGCGCCATGCCGAGGACACCGCCTCGCTGGACCTGCGCTGCGCCTGCTATGCCTGCGCCAACTACAGCCGTGCCTATCTGCACCACCTCGTCAAATCAGGCGAAATGCTGGGCGCGATGCTGATGACCGAGCATAATCTGTGGTTTTATCAGCGCCTGATGGAAGCCATTCGCGCCGCGATCGGCGAGCAGCGATTTGCCGCCTTCGCAGCCGAATTTCGGCGGGATTATTTGAAGACGTGAGCGATGCTCCCCTCCCCTGAAGGGGAGGGGTTCAAGGAAGCGATCAGCGCGAGTAGAACTCGACGACCAGATTGGGTTCCATCTTCACCGGGTACGGCACTTCGTCCAGCGTGGGCACGCGGGTGTAGGTGGCTTTGTCGGTGCCGTCGGGGGCGACGTAATCGGGGACTTCACGCTCGGGCAGGCCCTGCGCTTCGGCGATCAGCGCCATGTCCTGGGCCTTCTTGCCCAGGCTGATGACGTCGCCGGGGCGAACGCGGCGGCTGGCGATGTTGCAGCGCACGCCGTTGACCAGGATGTGGCCGTGCGAGACGATCTGGCGGGCCGAAAAGATAGTCGGCGCGAACTTGCAGCGATAGACCACCATGTCCAGCCGCTGTTCCAGCAGGCCGATCAGGTTCTGGCCGGTATCGCCCTTCATCCGCGACGCTTCTTGATATGTGCTCTTGAACTGCTTTTCGGTGACGTCGCCGTAATAGCCCTTCAGCTTCTGCTTGGCGCGCAGCTGGATGCCGAAGTCCGACACCTTGCTCTTGCGGCGCTGGCCGTGCTGGCCGGGGCCATAGCTGCGGCGGTTGACCGAGCTTTTGGGACGACCCCAGATATTTTCGCCCATGCGGCGGTCAAGTTTATACTTCGATGCCTTACGCTTCGACATGCGTTGTCCTTCAATTTGCCACGTGTGGGCACGCTGCCCGCACTTCTCCAAGAAAGCTCAGGCTGATTGCCCGCGCTTCATTGCCCGGAATCGCACCATCATACCTGTTGCATGACGCGGCCGCCGCTTCACCGGAGTGCGGGACCAATCGGGCTTTCCCCGGAAACGCAAAGCGCTCCGGGCCCATGTGGAGCGGGGCCATTGGCGGGGGGCGGGCGGAAAGTCAAGGCGGATTGCGAGGAGGTGTACCTGACCCCCCTCCCGCTTGCGGGAGGGGTCGGGGGGCATCTTTCTTTTCAATACCCGGAAAGTAGAAGTGCCCACCCCTAACCCCTCCCGCAAGCGGGCGGGGAACAGATCGCTTGCAATTGCGTACGTAATCGCGTACAACACGATATGGAAACCGCATCCTACAGCGAACTGCGTAAGAACCTGTCGGCGATGCTCGATAAGGTCAATGCCGACCATGAGCCGGTAGTCATCACCCGAGATCGCGGCAAGCCAGCGGCAGTCTTGATGTCGCTGGAGGATTTTGCCTCATACGAAGAAACCCGCTATCTGCTGAAAAGCCCGGCCAACGCTGCGCGGCTCCACGCCGCCGTGGAGGCGCTGGAACGGGGCGATGGCGTCGAGCGCTCTCTGCCTGAATGAAGCTGATTTTCAGCGAGCAGGCGTGGGAAGATTATTGCTACTGGCAACAGCACGACGCCAAATTGATGCGCCGGATCAACGACCTCATCCAGGAATGCACGCGCACCCCGCACAGCGGCACGGGCAAGCCCGAACCCTTGCGGGGGTCGCTATCCGGCTGGTGGTCCCGCCGGATCAACCTTGAACATCGGCTGGTGTATCAGGCGCGCGACGATGGTTTGCGGATTGCGCAATGCCGCTATCATTATTGATCGGGGCCCCCACCGCCAACCTTGCGCATCATCGCCGTCAGCACCCCGCGCATGGCGCGCACTTCGAGGTGGTTCCAGCCGGGCTTGGTCAGCATGTTGCGCAGGGTCAGGCGGGTGGCGGAGGCACGGTGGGGCGGGAAGAAATAGTCGCGGGG
>JALYHR010000040.1 GCA_030776465.1 Pseudomonadota bacterium | reverse complement strand
AAGGCATCGTCCAGCCAGAAATCCCGGCCTTGCGCGATGGCGTTGGCGGTATCGGAAAAGCTGGCGGTACCCTTGTCGGCGGCGACGACGAAGTAGGGATCGTCGCCGTCACGGATGCGCATGCCGTGGGGATGGACGACCGCACCGCCGACGATATTGTCGGTGACCGACAGCAAGGCACGGATGAACACCTGATAGCTGGCGCGGCCTTCCGCAGCCCAGGCCTCACGACCGCCGGCGTTACCGAGTGCAGAGTTGGGGCCAAGCGCAGGGTCTGCCAGCGCCGGGTCGGGCAGTTGCTTGGGATAAAAGCCGCCCTTGGCGCCGGTGGGCACTATCACCGCGTTCTTGACCCGCTGCGCTTTCATCAGTCCAAGCACTTCGGTGCGGAAATCGTCGCGTCGGTCCGACCAGCGGATGCCGCCGCGTGCGATCGGCCCGGCGCGCAGATGGACGCCTTCGACCCGCGCCGAATAGACGAAGATTTCGCGCCAGGGCAGGGGGCTGGGCAGGCCGGGCACAGCTGCGGAATCAAGTTTGAAGGCCAAGGCTTCGCCGGCTGCGGGCACGAAGGCATTGGTGCGCAGGATCGCCCTGATCATTGCGCGAAAGGCGCGGAGCAGGCGGTCGTCATTGATGGCCGCAACGCCGGTCAGGCCGTCGCGGATCGCGGCTTCTGCGCTGGCCTCGGCAGTCTCGTCAGCCACGTCAGTCTCGTGAGTCTTTGGGCGGTGCCGCGCGATGAACAGATCGATCAGGCCGGTCGTCACCCTGGGCGCATTGGCCAGCGCATCCACCGCCGTGGCGATGCTGAAACCCATGCCCGCTTGCCGCAGATAGCGATACCATGCGCGCAGCCAGTTGGCGGCCTCGGCGGACAAGCCGATGCCGGTGATCAGGCGATTGAAGGGATCGTTTTCGCTGTGACCGTTGGCGACTGCGGTCATCGCCATCTCGATAACCGGGGCATGCGCCATCACCGCGCCCGGATCGACGCCGAACGGAAGCTGGAGCAGGAAATCATGAATCGACGCGATCCGTGTCCCGGCATTTTCGAGTTTGAACGGGAAGTTGTCGATGACCTGAAAGCCGAAATTTTCCAGCGCAGGCACCGCTCCCGACAGCGCCAGCGTGCCAATGCGATCATAGAGCTTGAGCCGCAACTGCCGCGTCCCATCGCCCGGCAGCCGGTACAGCCGGACCGCGCGCGGTGCCTCAGGTGCGCGTTTTGTCAGCCCGGTGCGCGGTTCAAGGCGGCGCAGCACGGCGATGTCCGCCGCCGCTTCGGCCGGGCCATAGGCACTGCGATAGGCCAGCGGAAACGCGTCGGCATAGCGCGCGGTGACCGCTGCGGCGCGCGACTTTTCCCCACTGCGCATGATCTCGGCTTCGACGGCGTCGGACCAGCCGCGCAGCATGATTTTCAACTGGCTGTCCAGCGCGGTTTCATCGGGCATCGCCGCCCCCGCTGGAAAATCGAGCACGAACAGCAGTTGCGCCAGATTGCTGCCCTCGACCGCCAGGCTCCAGTCGAGCACGCGCGCGCCGCTGGACGCGATCAGCATTTCGGTGATCTGCGCCTGCGCGCGCGCCGTCAATACGTCGCGCGGCAGCCAGACGAAGGCGAACAACTGGCGGCCAAGCGCGCCTGTAACCAGCGCCAGTGCCGGGCATGGCCGGTCGATCAGGCTCATCATCGCCATCGCCACGCGTTCGAGATCGGGATCGGAAAAGCCGATCATCAGATCGTGCGGCAATTTTGTCAGCGCATGCGCCAGCGCCTTGCCGTCATGCCCCTCGGGGCGGATGTCGTATTTGTCGAGCAGCCCGCGCAGTTGCGCCCGCAGCCGGGGCACCTGATACGGCGCTGCCGCCAGCGCGGCGCTGGTCCACACCCCGGCGTGGATCGACAACGCGACGACTGTGTCCCCCTCGAAAACCGGCACCAGGAACAGATCGAGCGGCACCCGGCGATGGACGCGCGACCGGGTCTGCGATTTAAGCACCAGCGGCAGGCGATCCCCGACCGCCAATCCGCCCGCGCGGGCATCGAACCAGGCAAAGGCGCTGACATAGCCTTCGCGTGACAGCAATTCGCCATGGCTGCTGCGACAGATGCCCAGTGCGCCATGCTCGCGACCGTCGCGGCGATGCTGTACCGCCCCCAGTTGTGTGAGCTTATCCTCCTGAAACCAGCGCAGCAGGGCCGAGCCTTCGCTTCGGCCAATCGCCGCCAGCCGGTCCGCGTCGACGCCGATCGCGACCTGCATCGCTGGCCAGTCGGTCACGGCGGCGCGCACGTCGGCCAAGGTCAGGCTCAACGCTTCGCTCAATGCCGCGCGTTGCCGGGCATTGGCGCGGCGCGTTTCGATATAGATCCATGATTCTTGCAAGCCTGTGGGCGAGTTGTCCGCATCGAAAATTCCGCCATTGGGATCATTGGGGAAATCGATCACCCGGCCCGCCGCGTCGCGGGCAACACAGATGACGGGATGGATCAGCCGGTGGATTTCCAGGTCATGCGCGGCAATCGTCGCCGCCACCGAATCGACCAGGAACGGCATATCCTCGTTAATGACCGCGATCCGCATGTACCGCGCACCGGAATTGCCTGAAACCGCACCCAGGCCCTTATCGCCCAGCACGGTATCGATGGCGAGTTTGGTCTGCATCGGCGCACGGCCTTGCGCGCTCTCGATCAGGAAACGCGCCGCTATGGCAAAGTCTTGCGGCAACAACGATGGGTCCGCTGGCAGCAGCGAGGTACACAGCCGCTCCTGCAGAATCTTGGCCAGGATGTCGGCTGGGGCCGAGCCGATTGCGCGCTGATCCGCATGTGCCGGGCCACCCAGCCTCTTTCCGGCCATAGGCGCCTGATCGCGCAGCATCTGGTCATCGGTCATACGGAACTCTTCCCTTGGCTATTTGGCGTGGTTGTCCCCCGCCGTGCTTATGCTGAGGGGATTACCGCTTTGCGGCTGACAAATCACGTGAATACCGCTTTAATATTGCGTAACTGCGGCTTTTATCGGCCCGTGTTCGCGGGGGGAGAGTTGCCAAGTGTCGCGTCAGTGGGCGCGCTGCCCATCTGCGCCAGATAGCCGCGCGCGGTATCGGCGGAGGGGCTGTTGGGGGCGGCCCTAATCACCGATTGCCAGCTTTTGGCGGCGGCGGCATTGCGTCCCGACAGCACCGCGATCACGCCCGCTTCAAGTCCGATTTCCGGGTCCAGCGGCGCCAGTTGCGCTGCGGTTTCAATCTGCGCCTGCGCTTCTGCCAATTTCCGCAAGCGGCGTGACAGCGTTGCCGACAGCAGCCAGCCAAACGCATTGTCCGGGCTGGCGGCGCGCGCCTCGGCCAAGGCTGTGGCCGCATCGCCATCGCGTTTCAGCGCGACCAGCGCGCGGGCGCGGTCGATCGCGATATCGCCCGCCAGATGCGCATTGCCCGCCGCCACGGCATCGCCATGCGCGACATCCAGCAGCGGTAACGCCCGGTCCGGAGCATCGTCCGCTAATGCGGAATTGCCCGCCATCGCCCCCAGCCGCGCGCGCAGCACACGGTCGGATGCCGCAGCAATGTCGCGCCCGGCCACGAAGCTTCGCATCGCATCGTCCCAGCGCGCTTGCGTGCTGTAAGCCCAACCCAGGCACAGATGCGGTTCGGCCTGCTGGCTGCCCCTGGCCTCACGCAACCAGGCATTGGCGGTATCCTCGGCGGAGTCTGGGTCCTGCGCCGCCGTGCTCAGGCAGGCATGCAAGCGGCTCGGGGCCTCGAATGTCTGCGGCAAAGGCGTGCCGGTGCGGCGCGGTGTCGATCCTTCGCGCATGGCTGCCACCCCTTGCACCGGGCCGTTCGCTGCGGATTGCATCAACAGCAGGGGCAGCAACAAGGCGGTGAATGGCATCGCGAACCTCTGACTATCCGGGGGCCAGCCCGGCAACATTGGCGATCAGCAGCGCCACATCCTGCGGGCGGCTGAGCCGGTGATCGCCGTCCTTGACCAGCGTTACCTGAACCTGCGCCGAACGCAGTGCCCCAGCCAGTCGCAAGGAAGTTTGCCAGGGCACATCAGTATCGGCCTGGCCATGCAGCAGCCGCACCGGGCAATCGAGCGCGATGGCTTGCAAAAGCGATGGGGCGCCGCCTAGCAAAAGCTGGCTTTGACCATCGGCCCAGAAAAGCGCATGCGTCGGCGTCGGTTCCGGGCCATAAGCATTGGCGCGATAGATCGTCCGGCCACCGCTCAATTCGGACTTTTCCGCAAGGTCAAAGCCCCAGTCGGTGAAATCGGGGGCGGCAGCAATGCCGACCAGCCCGGCAACTTGTTCCGGTGGCAGTTTGAGCGCCACCAGCAGCATCAGCCAGCCGCCTATCGAACTGCCCACCATGACGACCGGTCCGGGAACCCGCGCCGCGATCACCGCCAGCACTTCATCGCGCCAACGGCTGAGCGTGCCTTGCGCAAAATCCCCCGGACTGGCGCCGCATCCCGAATAATCGAGCAGCAAACAGGCGCGGGCGTTCGTCTGCGCCCAGTCAAACAACGCCTGGGCCTTCGCACCCGCCATGTCGGACATGTATCCGGGCAGGAACACCAGCGTCGGCCCCGCTCCGGGGGTGAAGCGACAGGCGATGCGGCGACCGTTTGGCATTTCATGGAAATCTGGGGGCATGGGAATTTCGGACCCTCGGCTGTCATCTTGCTATTGCTGGTCACGTCAGCCTAAATCATGTTATAGGGCCAGCATGACTGAAAATGTCGAAAACATCATCCTTGAACACCTCAAGCGGTTCCAAACCGGCCAGGAGCGAATCGAAGGCGAATTGCGCCAGATCAAGGTGCGCCTCGGCAACCTTGAATCCGGACAAGCGTCGGTAATTCAACATCTCGGCAATCTCTCGGCGGCTGACGCTGCTCAGCAACTGTCGATCGATCACCTTCAGGACCGCTTCGCACGGATCGAACGCCGCCTCGAAATCACTGGTTGAGCGCAGGCGGGCTGACTGCAACTAGCGGGTCGCTCTCAACTCATCGCCAGAACCATGGCGCGCACTTGCGGGTATACCTGTTTTTCCCATTTAGACCCTGAAAACACGCCATAATGCCCGACGCCGGGTTGCAGATGGTGGCGTTTCAGATGCGGCCGCAGCCCTGAACACAACAAATGCGCGGCGGCGGTCTGGCCTACCGCGCAGATGTCGTCGCGTTCGCCTTCGACGGTCAGCAGCGCGGTCTGGTGGATGGCGCCAGGGTCGACCAGGCGGCCACGGTGGACCAGTTCGCCTTTGGCCAGCAGGGCGCGCTGGAATACCATATCGACGGTTTCGAGATAGAATTCGGCAGTCAGGTCGAGCACCGCCATATATTCCTTGTAGAATTCATGGATCTTGTCTGCGGCAACATCGTCGCGCGCGCCGCGCGTCTGGACAAGATTGCGTAACTGGCTGGCGTGGCGTTTCGGGTTCATCGCAATAAACGCGGTGAGTTGCAGGAAACCGGGATAGACCTCGCGTCCAGCGCCGGGAAACCGGGCAGGGACGCGCGAAATCAGATTGTCCTTGAACCATTCCAGCGGATGTTCGTTGGCAAGTTCGTTGACCGCCGTCGGCGAGGCGCGGACATCGATCGGCCCCCCCATCAAGGTCATGGTCAGCGGCTGACAGGGGTCGTGATCCTGCGCCATCACCGACACCGCGGTCAGCGCTGGCACGCAAGGCTGGCACACCGCCAGCAGGTGCGATCGCGGCCCCAGATATTGCAGGAAACGGATCACGTAATCGGTGTAATCCTCCAGCCCGAAACGACCGGCGCTTTGCGGAACGTCGCGGGCATTGGTCCAGTCGGTGATATAGACATCGTGGTCGCACAGCAGCGTGGCCACGGTATCGGCCAGCAGCGTGGCAAAATGGCCCGACAGCGGCGCTACCACCAGCATCCTGGGTTGCGGGGTCGCGACATCGTCCTTGGCAAAGTGCAGCAGTTTGCCGAACGGCAGATCCAGCACGACTTCCTCGCGCACCGTCACCAGCGCATTGCCGCATAATACTTCGGAAATGCCGAACGACGGGCGGGAATGGGTGATCGCGGAGGCGCCCACGACCTCACACAGCGCCAGCATATAGCGCGGCACCGGCCAGTCATCGAGCCCCGGAAAATACTCGTCGCGCAGCCATAACGCTGTCGCCGCCGCCGTACGGGCTGGCAGCAACAGGTCGGTGAGCGCTTGAAAGCCGTTATAAAGCATGTATTCACCCAAAGAGAAGCAATTCGAAAATTCGACCTTGCGCCCGCTTTTCCTTACCTTCATGCTGCACTGCATCATGTCAGAATACAAGCGCCATTGGCGGAAACCCGACCGTCCGTCCAGCGATGCCGACGCACAATCAGGGCAAAATGCAACCGTCGCTTAAGGAAAACCCAAATCTTCCCTCAGGATAAAACGACATGACCAGAGCGCAACTGACGATATCGAGCAAAACTTATTCGGCGTGGTCGCTGCGCGGCTGGCTGATGTGCCGGTTGGCAGGGCTGGACGTGGAGGAGGTGCCGGTGGCCAACGATGCCTCCAACCGCGCCGAATTGCTGCTGCTGTCGCCATCGGTGCTGGTTCCGCGCCTGACCCATGAAGGCGCCAGCGTCTGGGATACCCTGGCCATCGCCGACTATCTGCACGAGCTGTATCCGGAAAAGAACATGCTGCCCGCCGACCGCCTGGCGCGCGCCCATTGCCGTTCGATCTCTGGCGAAATCCACTCCGGCTTCACCAATTTGCGCTCGGCACTGCCGATGAACCTGAAAGTGCGCCATGAAAAATTCACGATATTTTCAGGCGCGCGGCCTGATATCGATCGGATCGAGGCGATCTGGCAGGACTGCCTGAAGCGCTATGGTGGGCCGTTCCTGTTCGGCGCCGAGCCGACCATTGCCGACGCCATGTACGCGCCGGTCACGACCCGGTTCACCACCTACGCGGTGCCGCTATCGCCCGCCAGCGCTGCCTATTGCGAAACCATCGCCGCATGGCCGCCCATGGCCGAATGGGTCGCAGCGGCGAAGATCGAGCCCGAGGAAATGGAAGAGCTGGAAGTCGAGTTCTAAAGGCTGTCGCCTACTTCGCGCGTTCCACGTGTTCGAAGTCCAGCTCCACCGGCGTTGCCCGGCCAAAGATCGACACCGACACCTTGACGCGGCTCTTGTCGAAATCGAGTTCCTCGACGATGCCGTTGAAGCTGGCGAAAGGCCCGTCGAGCACCTTGACCGCGTCGCCGATTTCGTAATCGACGGTGACGTGCTTCTTGACCTGAGTGGCGGCTTGTTCGCGTGCGCCGAAATAGCGGGCGGCGTCGGCTTCGCTGATCGCCTGGGGTTTGCCGTTGGGACCAAGGAAGCCGGTGACTTTCGCGGTGTTCTTGACGAGGTGATAGACGTCGTCGTTCAGCACCAGCTTGGCCAGGACGTAGCCGGGCATGGTCTTGCGTTCGACCTGGATTTTCTTGCCGCGCTTGACCTCGGTGATCTGCTCGGCGGGGACTTCGACGGCCTCGACCAGTTGCGACAGGCCCTTGCGTTCGGCCTCGTGCAGGATCGATTCGCGGACCTTGTTTTCAAAGCCGGAGTAAGCGTGGATGATATACCAGCGGGCCATGCGTCTCTCTTGTTGTGTAATTGGTCTGGAGGCGGGGTTCAGGCGTGAAAGATTATGAGGCGAGCGACAGCAGCCATTTGACGAGCGCCCCGAACACCGAGTCCACGCCGAGGAAAAACAGCGCCAGCGTCACCATCAGCATGGCGACGAAGATCGCCGTGGTCACGGTTTCCTGGCGCGAGGGCCACACCACCTTGTCGGCTTCCACCTTGACCTGGTTGATGAACTCACCCGGTGTTGTTCTGGGTGTGGTTCGATTGACTGAACGGTCGTCCATACTCAAAAATCCCTAACCTTTACCGCCATTGGTTCTTCGCCGTCCCGGTCGAGACCGGAAGGGGCTGAATTTCTCCGATGTCGGAAGCTGCGGCAGCGTTTAATCGCGACTTGCGGGTTTTGCAAGCCGTGCCAGCAGGCTGTATTGGCGGCCGTTCTCGACATCCGGTTCTGCGCCCCGCGATGTGCCGGGATTGAGCTGCCAGATCACTTGCGCGCCGGGGGGCAGGCTGGCTGGTGGCCTGATCCCGACATACCACAGAAAATCGGCGTTTCTGGCGGGGCCGAAATGCGCCAGATCGACCGGCAGGCCGCTGGACTGGCGCACGCGGTGCGAAGGATCGGCGAAACTTCCCTGACGCAGATGAAGCATGTGGACGTGCGGCACTGCGAAATTGGCGTTGACCATCGCGTCGCGACGCAGCACCGCATAATCGCCGATATGTTCGAAATGGTCGAGCCGCCACGCGTCGGCGGGCACCAGCACCGCGCTGGCGACATTGGCGCCCTGCGGGACATGATCGAGAGCCTGCAACAGCGCCGCGGTTTGCGCTGAATCGGCCTGCCAGCTCAGCGTCGTGATCGCCAGCCGGCCGACATAGAGCAGCGGCGCGATCCAGATGGCCCAGCGCGGCCAGGGCCAGTCGATGGCCAGCGCGGCCAGCATCAACCCGGTAGAGATCATGCGGAAATCGGCATAGTCGCCGCCCGAGACATGCCGCGGCATGGCCAATGACATCGCCAGCATGATCAGCGCCGCTGCGCCCAGCCGCCCGTCGAATCGGCGCAGGCAGATCGCCACCACAATCAATCCCAGAACCAGGGTCGTGCTGGCCATGTCGACCACATAAGAGGTGTCGCGCATGTTGCGCATCCAGATCGCCATTTTGTAAGTCAGCACCGCCGACCCATAGGAAAAATGGCTGCTGGTACCATTTCCCTGGAGTATCGGTCCCAGCATCATCGGCAGCAGCGGCAACAACAGCGGCCATGGCGCGACGATGGCTTTCAGCAAACCGCGCTGGCGCCACTCATAACAGAAAATCACCACCCCCAGCACGCCCCATGCCGAGAGATGGCACAGCCACACCACCACCCCGATCGGCAGGAACAGCGCGCCGCGCCCCAAGCCGCCATCGGCCCGGCCCTCCAGCCTGACCCATAGTGCAAAGGCGAGCAGCGCCAGCGCCAGCCCCAGGGTGAAATTGAGCAGCCCGATCAGCATCATCGGCGACCAGATGAAGGCAAAGGCGATCATGCTGGACGGGGTCACGCGGCGGCGCAGGCTGAGTTCTATCGCCAGGATCCCCAATGCGGTAAGCGGCGGGATCAGCCCGGCGATCACTCGCGCGCCCTGTTCGACCCCGAACATCGCCGCAAACGGCCAGATCAGCAAATCGACGCCGACATTGCCGGTCCATTCCCAGCGGAACCTGTACCAATGCGCCAGCGCCGGACTGCGCCCGGCATCTAGCATGACGTAATAGCGCGCGAGATGCGCCGGATAGTCGCTCATCTGCGGATAGCGCGCGACCAGCACCGGCAGGCAGGCGGCCAGGCCCAGCACCAGCGCCAGCCACATCGCGGTGCGATCGCGTGGGCCTGTTGCGGCGGGCGGGCGGGCGTCGAAAAATGTCCCGGTCGGCAAATTTCGGTGCAGCGAGAAATATGACAACAAAGCGGCCTCAGGAAAATTATGGCGTTGCGCGTCGAACGCATTGTTAATTGTTTGGCTCTACATGGGATGGTTCAAACCGGTTGAGAATTTTGCGATGCGCTAATGGGGGAAATGCCAATGCGTTGTATGGCAAAAATGTTTCGTGATGAATCGGGTGCTACGGCAATCGAGTACGGTCTGATCGCGGCGCTGATTGCGATGGCCGCCATTACCGCCATGAAAGGGTTGGGCAGCCAGCTCTCATCGACTTTCAACACCACGTCCAGCACGCTGGGCGCCGCCAATTCGGCCGCCGGGTAATTTTTGTGCCGAGCGGCAGGTTGACCGGAAAGCCACCCAAAGCCGCTGCCGATAGCGGCACAATCCACCGCTTCAGGGTTGAGAAAACTGGCAGGAGTGGGGGGACTCGAACCCACGGCCCTCGGTTTTGGAGACCGATGCTCTACCAACTGAGCTACACTCCTGCGGGCTGGCAGCCTCTAGTCACTGGCTTTGCGAATGGCAAGGTGCATATCGCCAGGCGAACCAGACACGCAGCGGTCATAGGCTTATACAATCGCTCCCCCGCTGCCGTTTAGGGTGGTATAACGTATCTGTGCAGCCTTTTGCCCCGCCTCCGATTATCGAGCCGCAGTTATTGATGCTGGCCTATCGCAGCGGCATCTTTCCGATGGCTGATTCGCGCAGTGACCACGAGGTTTACTGGGTAGAGCCCAAGCGCCGGGCGATCCTGCCGCTCGATGGCTTTCGCGTTTCGCATTCGCTGGCTCGCACGTTGCGGCGCGGGCGCTTTACCGTCACCTGCAATGCCGCGTTTGCCCAGGTTATCGCGGCTTGTGCCGCACCGCGCGAAAGCGAGGGCGGCGAAACCTGGATCAGCGGGCGCATTGCCGCCAGCTATCGCGCGCTGAATGCCGCCGGTTTTGCCCATTCGGTTGAGTGCTGGCTGACCGATGACGATGGCGCGCCGCAATTGGCAGGCGGCCTTTATGGCGTGGGATTCGATCGGGTTTTTTGCGGCGAAAGCATGTTTTCCGTTGCGACCGATGCGTCGAAAGTGGCGCTGGCGTGGCTGGTGGCGGCGCTGCGGGTGGGCAGGGTGCGATTGCTCGATTGCCAATTCATCACCAGCCACCTGGCCTCGCTCGGCGCGATCGAGATCAGCCAGAAACGCTATCTGCGACTGCTGGCCGACGCCCAGCAAGCCCCGGCGCTTCCCGGCGGCGATTATTGGCCTGTTCCGCCGCCCCCGGCATTGTCAGCGGTGGGTGCCGGGGCGGCCGGTGATATGGGGGCCGGGGTCGCGGCGGTCGCGCCACCATTGCTGGCGGGCGGCGCGGCGCTGCCGTTGCCCGCAGCCTTTGCCGGTTTGCTGGAAGCGGCGAAATCTGCAGGCGATTCTTCCTCGCCGGGGAATTTCATCGCGCAGTCTTTCACCCAGACGTCATAGACCGGGTGTTCGACGACGTTGAGCGACGGCGAATTCTTGAACAGCCAGCCGGAAAACACCTTGTGCCAGGTCAGCGGTTGGCTGATCGTATCGCGTTCGTCGACGAAGACCTGGACGAAGGCGCCGGTTTCGGGCGGGTGTTCCCACGGCAGGGTTTTCTCGCAAGTGGCCAGCTTGACCACGATATTGCCGATTCGCCGAGCTTCGCCGGTCTTGAGGACCAGGTCCTGGGTCTCATTATTGCGCTTGTTCAGCAGTCCGAGCGTGGCCACGCGATCCTTGACCGGCGTGCCATACTGGCTTTCGATGATACCGCCCGCCGGGCCGCCGCTGGCCACCGCCTTTGGCACTTCGGTCGCTTGTGGTTCGGGGGCTTGCGCGCCCTGATCGTGACATGCCGCCAGCCCAAAGGATAAAGCAGTGGACATGATCGCCGCCATGACCAACTGCTGCACCCGGCGGGCGGCAAAATCAGCAAACTTGCCAGCCATGAACTCAGGCGTCCGGGGACCAGGCTTCGTAATCGCCCGTGGCGGCGGCGCGATGCCCGCCGCGTTGCAATGCGCCCTGCGGCAGATAGGCCTGGCTGGTGCCGGTGGCGTTGGGCGTGAACGGCACTTCCCAGATGCGCGCGGGCGGCAGGTTGCTCTCGGGCACGCCGTCGAAGCTGCCGTGCAGCCAGCCATGCCATTCGGGCGGAACCCGGCTGGCATCATTGGCACCGTTATAGATCACCCAGCGCCGTTCCCGTCCCGGAAACGGACCATCGGCGGATTGGCGTTTGACCGCGCGAAAATAGCTGTTGCCTTGATGGTCGGTGCCGACCTTTTCGCCGGTACGCGCCGAATTCAGCAGGGTGCCGATCGTGGCGCCGTCCCACCAGGTGAAGATTTTACCTAAAATTCCCATGCGTCAGCGCCTAAAACATTTTGGGGCCGGGGGAAACCATTCCGGCAAAGATTCTGCTGATTTTGTCAAGGCGCCAATACCAGCGACCTGGCCTTGTGACTCGTCATTGCG
>JALYHR010000039.1 GCA_030776465.1 Pseudomonadota bacterium | reverse complement strand
AGATGCCAATTCCCCCCGGCGCGGTCCATTTCCTCCTGGAAGGCGCGGACCTGATCGCGCGGCACCAGAGGATCGGCATCGCCGTGGCAGATCAGCAGCCGGGCCTTCATCACGCCGGGCTGCGCTGGCGCCTGGGTATCGAGCAACCCGTGGAAACTGACCGCCGCAGAGATATCGGCACCCATCCGCGCCAGTTCCAGCACCGCCTGCCCGCCCATGCAAAATCCGATCGCGGCAATCGGCATGCTCGGGCTGGTATGTGCAAGCAATGCGGTCAGCGCCGCCGACAGCCGCGCCCGATAGTGCCCGACATCCCCGCGCAATTTATCGGCCAGGGGCCGCGCCGCCGCGAAATCCGGCACCGCTTCGCCATAGAAATCGGCGATGAAGGCCAGGTAATCGGCCTCGGCCAACAGCTCCGCCCGCTTTTCGATATGATGCGTGACATTGGTGATGGTGGGAAACACCAGCACCGCCGCACGGGGCGGATGGACGGGCCGCGCCAACCAGCCAGTCAATGCCACATCGCCATCGTTGTAATCAATACGTTCCAACGCCATTTTCGTTACTCCGGCAGGAAATCGGGCACCGACAGATAACGCTCGCCAGTGTCGTAGTTGAAGCCGAGCACCCGCGCACCCGGCGGCAAAGAGGGCAGTTTCTGCGCGATGGCGGCCAATGTCGCCCCGGAACTGATGCCGACCAGCAGGCCTTCGACCTTGGCCGAGCGCCGCGCCCATTCCTTGGCATCGGCGGGATCGACCTGGATCGCTCCATCGATCGACTGGGTGTGGAGATTGGTGGGGATGAAGCCCGCGCCGATACCCTGGATCGGGTGCGGCGCGGGCTGTCCGCCCGAAATCACCGGCGACAGCGTCGGTTCGACCGCATAGGCCTTGAGGCTGGACCATTGCGCCTTCAGCACCTCGGCACAACCCGTCAAATGTCCGCCGGTCCCGACCCCGGTGATCAGCACGTCGATCGGGCTATCGGCGAAATCCGCGAGAATTTCCCGTGCGGTGGTGCGCTTATGCACCTCGATATTGGCGGGATTGTCGAATTGCTGCGGCATCCACGCGCCCGGCGTTTCCTCGACCAGTTGCCGCGCGCGCTCGATCGCGCCTTTCATGCCTTTTTCGCGCGGGGTCAGATCGAAGCTGGCGCCGTAAGCCAGCATCAGGCGACGCCGTTCGACCGACATCGATTCGGGCATCACCAAAACCAGCGGATAACCCTTGACCGCAGCGACCATGGCCAGGCCGATGCCGGTATTGCCCGAGGTCGGCTCGATGATCGTGCCGCCCGGTTTCAGACTGCCGTCGGCTTCGGCGGCTTCGATCATGGCCAGCGCGATGCGGTCCTTGATCGAGCCACCGGGATGCGACCGTTCGGATTTTATCCAGACTTCATGGTCCGGGAACAGCCGCGACAAGCGGATATGCGGCGAATTGCCAATGGTGGCGAGAACGCTTTCTGCTTTCATGATACCCTCTCCGATTCGGTAGTCTGGGGTGCGAATGTCCGGGCGCGGCGAATCTCCGGGAACAGCAGCGTCCATAGTATGGTGATGATTATGGCACCTGCGCCGCCCAATACAACCGCTCCCGTGGCGCCCAGGACAGCAGCGGCGGTGCCTGATTCCATTTCGCCCAATTCGTTGGAAGCCGAGATCGCCAGGCCCGAAATGGCCGATACCCGGCCCCGTTTGTCATCGGGGGTGCTTAACTGGACCAGGCTGTTGCGAACATAGACCGAAATCATATCGGCGGCGCCCAGCACGGCCAGCAGCAGCAGCGACAGCACAAAATTGCGCGACACCCCGAAGCCCAGCGTCGCCGCGCCATAGATCGCCACCGCCCACAGCATCTTGGCGCCCACGTCGCGGGTCAGCGGCCAGCGCGACAGCGACAGGGCAATCACCGCCGAACCCAGCGCGGGGGCGGCGCGCATCAGCCCCAGCCCGTGCGGACCGACCGGCACGCCGCCGACATAGAGGATATCACGGGCATAGACCGGCAACAGCGCGGTGGCGCCGCCCAGCAGCACCGCGAACAAGTCGAGAGTGACGCAGCCCAGCAAAAACCGCTGGTGGATGACATAGCGCAGCCCTTCGCTCATTTGCCGCAAGGGGTGGATGTTGCGATTGGTGCGGGGCGGCGGGACCGGGGGGACGGCGAGCATTGCGATCAGCGCCGACGCCAGCAAGGCCATGGCCGACCAGTAAGCCAGCGGCGCATAGGCTGCGAAAATCAGCCCGGCCAGCGCGGGCCCGACAATGGTGCCAGCCTGATTCGCCATCGAATTGAGCGCGATGGCCTTTGGCAGGATCGCGGGTGGCACGATATTGGGCGCAATCGAACTCATGGCCGGTCCCATGAAAACGCGCGCCATGCCATGCGCCCCGCCCATCGCGAACAGCAGCGGCAGGGTAAGCGCATGGGCCGTCGTGGCAAGCGCCAGTGTCACCGCGATGACCAGGTCGATCGCCATCGAAGCCACGATGATCAGCCGCCGGTCGAAACGATCGGCGATGATACCTGCAACCGGGGTCAGCAGCAGGAACGGCGCGAATTGCGCCAGCCCCATCAGCCCGAGCTGGAACGACGCCTGCGCCACGCTGAAGCCATAAGCCGCCCGCGCCAAATCATAAAGCTGGTAGCCCAGCACCACGACCATCCCCGAAGTCGCCATCACGCTGGCAAACCGCGCCAGCCAGAAACGGCGATAATCGGCAATTTTCAGCGGCGAATCATTCTCGTCCATCACTGGCGAATGGCAGGCTGGTCCGCTGTTGCCAAGGTGGCCTGCGCTTTGCGCCTGATATGTGCGCTAGAGTTTTTCCTGTTAAGGCGGCACCAGTCCGCCCCGAAGACCGCTACGCCATTGTCGGCAGCACTTGATCGGGCGGGCGGTGGCCGTCCGCCCAGAAACGGATATTGGCCACGACTTTCAGTCCGGCGGTTTCGCGCCCTTCCATGGTGGCGCTGCCGATATGCGGCGTCAGCGTGACGTTGGGCAGCGTCATGAAACGCGGATCGATCGCTGGTTCGCTGGTGTAGACGTCGAGCCCGGCGCCGCCGATGCGACCTTCGCTCAGCGCCTGGATCAGCGCTTCTTCATCGATCAGGTCGCCGCGCGCGGTGTTGATGACATAAGCGTCCGGTTTCAACGAAGCGATCCGCGCCGCGCTGAGGATGCCCCGCGTTTCCGCGCCAGCCGGGCAATGCAGCGCCAGGATGTCGGCCCCGCCGATCATCGCGTCGAGGTCGGGATCGAACCGCGCCCCCAGCATGTTTTCCAGCGCCGCCGGCAGACGATGCCGGTTGTGATACACCACTTCCAGCCCGAAAGCGCGAGCGCGGTGCGCGACAGCCTGGCCGATCCGGCCCATGCCGATGATGGCCAGCCGCTTGCCGCCCAGCTTGTGACCCAGCATCACCGATGGCCCCCAGCCGCGCCATTGCCCGCCAAGCACGGCGCGCGAGGCCGAGGCAAGCCGTCGCGGCGCGGCGATAATCAGCGCCATGGTGAGGTCGGCGGTATCGTCGGTAAAGACACCGGGGGTGTTGGTGACGACGATCTTGCGGGCGCGGGCGGCTGCCAGATCGAGGTGGTCTGTGCCCATGCCGAAATTGGCGATAAGCGCCAGTCGCTGCGGGATTGCGTCGTCCAGCGCTTCGGCAAACATCGCCGCATCGATGCGGTCGGTCACGCTGGGTACCAGTACATCGGCCTCGCGCATCGCCGCCACCAGCGCGGCGCGATCGAACGCGGCATCGTCGGCGTTAAGCTGCACATCGAACAATTCGCGCATCCGCGACTCGACCGCAGGCATCAGTCGCCGGGTGACGATCACCCTCGGCTGGCCGAGGAATCGCTGGGCATGGGGGGCGTCGGTCACCACTGTCATATCGCTTAACGCTTCGCGCAGGCGGGCCGCAGGGTCAAGCGACTTGACGTTTGGGTTTAGGGCAACCCCATTTTGCGGCCCCCTCCCCCTTGCGGGAGCGCTGCCCTTTGCTTCCCCCCTCCCCCTTGCGGGAGCGCTGCCCCTTGCTTCTCCCCTCCCGCTTGCGGGAGGGGCTGGGGGTGGGCACTTACGACCACTTACGACCACTTATGGGCACTTCACACCGCTGGCGGGTCGGCAATCATTGCGGTGAAATTAACCTCGCAGGCAAGCTTGTCGCCCAGCATCGCCTTGCCCCAGAACTTGCAGACCCGCGCCCGTTTTTGCACAAAACCGACGTGGAGATCGAGCAGGCAGCCGGGTTCGACGGGCACGCGAAACTTGGCGTCGTCGATGGCCATGAAATAAACCAGCTTGCCCGAGCCCGACAATTCGAACGATTCGATCGCCAGAATCGCCGCCGATTGCGCCAGCGCCTCGATGATGAGCACGCCGGGCATGATCGGGCGGCCGGGGAAATGGCCCTGAAAAAACTGCTCGTTGAAGCTGACCGCCTTGATCGCGTGGATGCTCTCACCCACCGTCAACTCAGCCACGCGATCGACCAGCAGCAGGGGATAACGATGCGGCAAGGCGGCGAGAATGCGGCGAATGTCGAGTGACTTCGTCGCCGCACCCTCTCCTGCCTGTTCCGTCATCGCCCGCCCCTGCTAATGCTTTTACCTTAACGACCGCCCGCTTCGGTCCCGCGCTGGCCTGCCTGTGCAGCCTGCTGATCACGGACTTCGCGCGGCAACCAGCCCGCGGGGGGGACGATCTGGACCGAGGGCACCAGAGTATTGAGCTGGGCCAGAACCTGGGGCGTGAGGTCATAGGTTTCGCTGGTCACCATCTGCACAGCCTCGGCCTTCAACAGGACGCTGACCCCGTTGGCAGTCATCGCCGCCTGCATCGCAGCACCCAGCTTGTCGGTGATCTGTTCCTGGACATAGGCGTCGGACAGCGAAACCGGCTGCATGATGCGCTGCAATTCCTGCGTGCCCGCGTCCTGCAACTGCTGGATGGTCTGTTGTTCCTGCACAAGCGCCGCATTGTTGGCACCCGGCGCGGCGCGGTCACGCTGGAACTTTTCGGCCATCGGCTGCAATTGCGCGATAATCGCGGCGCGGCGCGATTCGGCGGCATCGATCTGCGGTTTGTAGGTCACGGCGCGCTGGCTCTGCGCGGCACGCAAGGCGTTGCTGTTGCCGACCACGCCCTGCAGGTTGACAACCGCAATCGGACCCTTGCCCGTGCTAGCGGCTTCGGGTGCGGACCGGGCCTCGACCAGAGTGGAGGTACCGGCCAACAGCAGCGCGGCGAATGCGATGGGTTTAAGCAGTGTTTTCATCAGAATTGGGTTCCTACGTTGAAAGTGAAGCTCTTGATGTCGTCGCCCGGCGCATGGAGAAGCGACTTGGCGAAATCGAGGCGGAAGGGCCCGAATGGCGAATTCCAGTCAGCGCCGATGCCGATGGAAATCCGCGGGCGTGGGGTATCGCCGTAAAAGAATTCCTTGAACGCGGCGACGCTGGTCTGGACCGGCGACTTGCTAACATTCGTACTGGTCTTGGCATTGCCGTTTGCATCATAAACCTGCGAGCCGGACGAATCGAGGACGTAGTAAAGCGCCTTTCCACTGGCCGTATCGTAGGTCTGGATGACGGTAGTCTCGTACGTCGGACCCGACAGCGTCGGGTGGACCACGCCAAACACTGCGCCAGCATCGAGGAAGATCGATGGCCGGATACCCAATTCCTTGGCGCCCGCCCCCAGCGGAATTTCGAGCTCGGCGCGGCTCATGTAATAAAATCGACCGCCGATCGCGTCATCCTGCCAGGTACTTTTATCGTTGTTGATTTTATAACCCAGGGGGCCGGCACTACCGCTGGAATCCGTCAGGTACGGTTTGCGCACGACGCGCGGGCCA
>JALYHR010000038.1 GCA_030776465.1 Pseudomonadota bacterium | reverse complement strand
CAAGTTCAAGGCTGCGCAGGATGACCTGGACCTGCAATCCACCACCCGCAGCGCGATCGCATCGGCTTGGGATTCAGTGGTGTCCGGGCATGACGAGATGAGCGCGCTCAAGCACTCGATGACAGAGTCCCACTGAAGCTAACCGGGACGCCGCAGCGTATCGCGCTGGCGGCGTCCCTGAAAATCCTATCTCCATCCGCTCACAGCGGCATGGAGGCCCATTTGGCGCGGTCCTTGCGCCCCTTTTCGGCGACAAATACTGATCCGCTCATCGCGATTCAGACGCCGCATGGGCCGATGGGTTCCCCGGCAAACGCTCCGCTCCAGAAACCACGCCGCCAGCCGCAACGGTTGATGGCACAAAACCACTCCTGAGCCGTTATATCCAGCGCGCCACCCGGCAGCGGCGCGATGGAGGCGAGGATGGCGGCGCGCGCATATTGGAAAGGCCAGATTCGACTGGCGCTGGTGTCTATCCCCGTCGAAATCTATTCGGCCACCAAATCGGGCGCCGGGATCAAGTTTCGCCAGATTCACGAGCCCTCGGGCAAGCCGGTCCATTACGAGAAAGTCGTGACCGGCATCGGCCCGGTGAACGCTGACGAGATCATCAAGGGCTACGAAATTTCGCGCGGCAATTACGTCTTGCTCGACGACGAGGAAATCGAATCGGTCAAGCTGGAGTCCAGGCGCACGCTGGAACTGGTGCAATTCGTCGATTACGACGCGATCGACGTCCTTTATTACGACAAGCCCTTTTACGTCGTGCCCGCAGACGATTTGGCCGAGGAAGCCTATGTTGTGTTGCGCGAAGGCTTGCGCCATGCGCGCAAGGTCGCGATCGGGCAATTGGCGGTGCGCGGGCAGGAAATGCTGGTCAGCCTCAAGCCCTGCGGACGCGGCATTGTCATGGAGGCGTTGCATTACGCCGACGAAGTCAACCGGGCGGCGAATTTCTTCCGCGATATCAGCGACGCCCCGCCGCAGGAGGAATTGCTCGACCTCGCCTCGACATTGATCGACAAGCGCGCGGGCAAGTTCGATGCCTCGGCCTGGCACAACCATTATATCGACGCCCTGCACCGCCTGATCGACGCGAAGGCCAGGGCGAAGGGCCAGCGCGTTATCGAGGATGTCGAACAACCGGCCAAATCGGGCAGCAATGTCATCGATCTGATGGCCGCGTTGAAAGCTTCGGTGAGTGCCAAGGCGCCCGCAGGTGAGGTATCTGCCAAAGAGACTACCGCAAAAAAGACAGGGGCCAAAAAGTCGGGGGCCAAAGAAGAAAAAATCGAACCGCCGCGCAAGCTGCCCGCCAAACCCGCCAGGTCGCGCGCCTGACATGGCCCGCCGCGACTCCGATCCGCTGGCCGCCTATAAGGCCAAACGCGATTTCACCCGCACGTCCGAGCCCCCAGACACGCGCCCAAAGAAAACCGGTGGCAATCTTTTTATCGTCCAGAAGCACGATGCTACCCGTCTCCACTGGGATTTCCGGATAGAAGCCGATGGCGTGCTGAAAAGCTGGGCGGTCACCAAAGGGCCTTCGCTCGATCCCGAGGTCAAGCGACTGGCGGTGCGCACCGAAGATCATCCGCTGGCCTATGCCGAGTTCGAAGGGACCATTCCCAAGGGCGAATATGGCGGTGGCACGGTCATGCTGTGGGATCGCGGCACCTGGGCGCCGATCCCCGGCAAGAGCGCGGATGATATCGCCGAGGGCCATCTCCATTTTACGCTGCAGGGGACACGCATGCAGGGTGAGTGGATCCTGATCCGGCTGAAGCCGCGCGGGAATGAAAAGCGTGAGAACTGGCTGTTGCGAAAAGTCGCCGATGACCATGTCGGGGGGCCTGACGATCTGACCGAGCGCTGCCTGACCAGCGTGCTGACCGGGCGCACCATGGCGGAAATTGCCGCCGATCCGGGGGCTAGCCATGCGCTGGCCGGTAAGAAGGGCGAGGCTTTCCAGCGCGAGATGAGCGAAGCTGCGCAGCATAATCTCAAGGCCGCCAGACGATCGGCGGGTCCCAAGGTAAAAGCCGCGCTGCCGATCTTTCATGAGCCGCAACTGGCGACGCTGGTGGATGCCGTACCCGCTGGCAATGGCTGGATGCACGAAATCAAGTTCGATGGTTATCGCGCGCTGGTCGCGGCGTCGGGCGATGATGTTCGCGTGTTCACGCGGCATGGGCTCGATTGGACAGATAAGTTCGCGCCGCTGGTCGATGCGCTGGCTGCGCTCGACCTGCCGCCGTGCTTGATCGACGCCGAGATTACCGCCCCCGGAGCCGACGGTAACCCCAGCTTTTCGGCGTTGCAGGCAGTGCTGAAGCGCGGCCATGGTGCGCAGGCAATCGGCCAGCCTCTCGATCTGCACGCCTTCGATTTGTTGACGGTGGACGGCGAGGATTTGCGCGAATTGCCCAATATCGAACGCAAGGAGCGGCTGGAAGCACTGCTGAAAAGCGCATCTTCGCCGATCCACGTGGCCGATCATGTCATCGGTGCGGGCGAAAAGCTGTTCGAGGCGATGTGCAGCGCGGGGCAGGAAGGCATTATCGCCAAGCGCATCGATGCCCCTTATCGCTCGGCGCGGACCCGCAATTGGCTCAAGGTCAAATGCACCCGGCGGCAGGAATTCATCATCGTCGGCTGGACGCGCTCTACCGCCAGGGGGCGACCTTTTGCTGCACTATTGCTCGCGCAGCATGAGAATGGCGCGCTGACCTATCGCGGCAAGGTCGGCACCGGCTTCGATGAAGCGACTTTGGCCGATCTGGCGTCGCGGATGGCGCCGCTGGCGGAGGCGAAAGCGCCCGTCGACGTGCCGCGCATCGAGGCTCGCGGGGCAAACTGGATCAAGCCCGAACTGGTCGCCGAAGTCGCCTTTGCCGAATTGACCTCGGAAAATCGCGTGCGCCATGGCAGCTTTCTCGGCCTGCGCGCCGACAAGAAAGCGCGCGATGTGGTACCGGAAATTGCCCGCACGGTGCCGAAACCCGAACCCCAGGTCAAGATCAGCAATCGCGATCGGGTGGTCTTTCCCGGCAGCGGCGAGACCAAGGGCGACCTGGCCGATTATTACGCCGCAATCGCGCCGCTGATGCTGGCCCATGCCGCGCAGCGCCCGGTCAGCCTGGTGCGTTGCCCGCAGGGGCGCGGCAAGGCGTGTTTTTTCCAGAAGCACGATACAGGTGCGATGGGCGATCATGTCCGCCATGTTCCGGTCAGGGAAAAGAACGGCGGTAGCGAGGATTATTTGTATATCGATGATGCGATCGGCATCCTGCAATGCGTCCAGATGGGCACCTTCGAGTTCCATGGCTGGGCATCGCGCGTCGCGGACGTGGAAAAGCCCGATCGCCTGATCTTCGATCTCGATCCCGACGAGGGGCTGGGTTTTCCTGCGGTGAAAAAAGCCGCGATGGATATTCGGGCGCGGCTGGCCGACCTTGGGCTGGTCAGTTTTGCGATGCTGTCGGGGGGCAAGGGCGTGCATGTCATCGTGCCACTGACGACCGGTCACAGTTGGGCCGCGCATACCGATTTTGCGCATCGCTTTGCCGAAGCGCTGAGCTTGGCCGAGCCCGACCGGTTTCTGGCGACAATGTCCAAAGCCAAACGCAAGGGGAAAATCTTTATCGACTGGCTGCGCAACCAGCGCGGCGCCACTGCGGTGGTGCCCTATTCGGCCCGCGCCCGCGATGGCGCGCCGGTCGCCGCACCGGTTGGCTGGGATGAACTGGGCGCCATCGAGAACGCCGCCCGCTGGACGATCATGGACAGCGCCGAGTTGAGCACGCGCGCGCGGCAAGCAGCGTTAATCGGCTGGGGCTTTGCCGAACAAACCTTGCCACAGGTATGAATGCAATCGGCGATCAGCGCAGCAGTATTTAGTAAAGTGTCATGGTAATCCCAAAATTCACGCCGCGCGCGGCACGATCCGGTCTAGGTCACCATTGAGCGCGCGCTTTGCCTCGAGCAGTTCATACTGATCTTGCAGCCGCAGGAAAAACCCCTCGGACATGCCGAAATAACGGCCCAGCCGCAGGTCAAGTTCGGCATCGACGGCGCGCGCGCCAGCGATCACCGCTGCAATACGCTGCGGTTCTATACCGATGCGTTCCGCCAGTTGCGCCACTGAAAGCGCGTCTGGTTCAAGGAATTCGGCGACCAGCAATTGCCCGGCGTGCTCGTTATCGAGCCAGTCGGGGTTACTCGTAATGGTTGGTAATTTCGACGTCATGCGCGTCTCCGTCCTTCCAGACGAAGCATATACGAAATTTCATGTTTATGGAAATGGAATGCTGCCCGGCGCGGTCACCATGGAGTGCGTGCAGCCGGTTACTCGGCGGATTTGTCAGGTCGTTGAGCGACGTGGCTGCGTCAAGCATCCGCAGTTTGCGCCTCGCCGACTGCTCGATTTCGCCGGGAAATTTGCGGCTGCGCTGGCCAGCCCAGATAAGCTCGGTTTTCCGGGCAGCCGAAGGTGCGGATCATGGTTTGACTCGCTCCACTGCTGCCAGCGGGCCCGACGGAAGCCTGTATTTGTGGCAATCCTTTTCGTAATCCCATTCCACCTCGAAGAACGCAGTTCCCTCGACATATCCATCTGTAGAAGACACACGCTTGCCAAAGGCCCCTAGTAAACCCGCTAGCTGGCTGGGCTCATACTTTGTCGCTTTCTGCAGATCTTTAGCGGTCGTCCAAGTTCCGCTATTTCTCAGTAAAAGCGCCAGTACGGTCGATTGGCCCGGAGAAAGAGGCCGCCTTTTTATTACCTTAAAGGCAACTTCTTCAGAGACGAATCGTTCATCGCCAGCCGCCTTGTTGAGCGGAGGAACAGCGGGAGGAGTCGCCGCATTCTCGATCATCCTGGAGAAAGTCAATATCTCCTCTGGGGTGCCTTCCACATCGATGCCGCCAATTTTTGCCTTCATCGCCAACATCCTTCAGGGTGACGAATCAGCTATAGGGCAAATTAAAAGCTTCCACAAGGCTAAATTGCTAAATATAAATTTTTAATAGCTAATTAGGAAATTTTTACCGTCCCCACTTTTTCTGCGTCTTGCCATACCGCAGCTTGCGCGTCCCCGGCTTGCCCTCGTTGCTGCGGCCCACCGCCGGCGCCTTGTGCTCGCTTGCAGGCAGGCCCAGTTCCATCGCTTCCAGCCTGCGGATTTCGTCGCGCAGGCGCCCTGCTTCCTCGAACTCCAGATCGCCCGCCGCCGCGCGCATGCGCTTTTCCAGGTCTTCGATGTAGGCGCGCAGATTGTGGCCCACCAGATTGTTCACCCCATCATCTTCCAGCTCGACGATCACCCCGTCGCGGCTGGCGGTGTCGGCGATGATGTCGGCGATGCCGCGTTTGATCGTGGTCGGGGTGATGCCATTGGCCTGGTTGAAGGCGTGTTGGCGCGCCCGCCGCCGGTCGGTTTCGGCGATGGCGCGTGCCATGCTGCCGGTCATGCGGTCGGCATACAGGATCACCCTGCCATCGACATTGCGCGCGGCGCGGCCAATCGTTTGGATCAGCGAGGTTTCGCTGCGCAAAAAGCCTTCCTTGTCGGCGTCCAGGATCGCCACCAGCCCGCATTCGGGGATGTCCAGCCCCTCGCGCAGCAGGTTGATCCCGACCAGCACGTCATAGACGCCGCGCCGCAAATCCCGGATCAATTCGATGCGTTCCAGCGTCTCGACATCGCTATGCATGTAACGCACGCGCAAGCCCGCCTCGTGCATGAATTCGGTCAGATCCTCGGCCATGCGCTTGGTCAGCGTGGTGACCAGCGTGCGATAGCCTGCCGCTGCGGTCAGGCGGCATTCGTGGATGCAGTCCTGCACCTGATCCTCGACCGGGCGGATTTCGACCGGCGGATCGATCAGGCCGGTGGGGCGGATCACCTGTTCGGCAAAAACGCCGCCCGATTGCTCCATTTCCCAACGGCCGGGGGTGGCGGACACGGCCACCGTCTGCGGGCGCATCGCGTTCCATTCATTATAGCGCAGCGGGCGATTGTCGATGCAACTGGGCAGGCGAAAACCATATTCGGCCAGCGTGATCTTGCGGCGGTGATCGCCCTTGGCCATCGCGCCGATCTGCGGCACCGTCTGGTGGCTTTCATCGACGAACAGCAGCGCATTTGCGGGCAGATATTCGAACAAGGTCGGCGGCGGCTCGCCCGGCAGGCGCCCGGTGAGAAACCGGCTGTAGTTCTCGATCCCGGCGCAACTGCCGGTGGCGTGGATCATTTCCAGGTCGAAATTGGTGCGCTGTTCCAGCCGTTGCGCCTCCAGCAGTTTGCCCTCCGCGATCAGTTCCTCCAGCCGCACCGACAGCTCGAAACGGATGGCATCGGCGGCCTGCTTCATCGTCGGGCCGGGGGTGACGTAATGCGAATTGGCGTAGATCCGCACGTTGTCGAGGCTGGCGCCGGACTTGCCGGTCAGCGGGTCGAACTCGGCAATGGATTCGATCTCATCGCCGAAGAAGCTGACCCGCCATGCCATGTCCTCGTAATGGCTGGGGAATATCTCCAGATTGTCGCCACGCACGCGGAAATTGCCGCGTTGAAAGGCGATGTCGTTGCGTTTGTATTGCAGCGCGACCAGCTTGCGGATGATCTCGCGCTGGTCTTCGCTGGAGCCCTTTTTGATGTCGAAGATCATCGCCGAATAGGTCTCGACCGAACCGATGCCATAGAGGCACGACACCGAGGCGACGATGATCACGTCATCGCGTTCGAGCAAGGACCGCGTCGCCGAGTGACGCATCCGGTCGATCGCCTCGTTTACGGAGGAGTCCTTTTCGATATAGGTGTCGCTGCGCGGGACATAGGCTTCGGGCTGGTAATAATCGTAATAGCTGACGAAATATTCCACCGCATTGTCGGGGAAAAAGCTGCGGAATTCGCCGTAAAGCTGCGCCGCCAGGATCTTGTTGGGCGCCAGGATCAGGGCAGGGCGCTGCAATTCCTCGATCACCTTGGCCATGGTGAAGGTCTTGCCGCTGCCGGTCACGCCCAGCAGGACCTGGGTACGCTCGCCATCGCGCGCGCTGGCCACCAGGTCGGCAATGGCGGTGGGCTGGTCGCCAGCGGGCTGGTAGTCCGAGACGATGTGAAAACGCTTGCCGCCATCGGGCTTGTCCGGGCGGAACGGCTTGTGCGGGACGAATTGTCCCGAAGTGTCGGGTTCTTCCAATCCGCGGCGGATGATGAGTTCGGGCATCCGGCACATATGGCGAACGCGGTTCGGATTGCAATGCGCCGGGGCCTTGGTATCCTTGGCGCCGATCTTCGAAAACAAAGGAGTGGCTTCCATGCGATTTTCGAATTCCCTGACCTTCACCGCCGTGCTGTCGCTGATGGCCCTTTCCGGCTGCGGCAGGCACGATGCCAGCAATTCGGACGCCGCCCATCCAGCGAAGGTCGCAGATATCGCCACCGCCGCTGTCCATCCCCGCGCCGGCCGGTGGGAAACGGCGATAACCATCCACCACATGGACATGCCCGGAATGCCGCCGCAGATGCGGGACGCCATGCAGCGCGGGATGGCGGGGGGCAGCGCCATCGCTACCTGCCTGACCCCTGAACAGGCGGCTCACCCTGGCACCGAATTCCTGTCGGGCCGAAAGAATGGTTGCGCTTACGACACATTCAGCATGGCTGATGGCAAACTGAACGCGGTCATGCATTGTTCAGGCCCGTCGATGCACATGAAATCGGCGATGAGCGGCACCTTCGACGAAACCAGCTTCAATATTCATGGCACCTCGCAGGTGCAAATGCCGGGCGGCCAGACCATGTCGCAGGACATGACCGAGGCGTCGAAGTGGGTCGGCCCCTGCACGGGAACCGAAGTCAACGCCAGGTCCAGGGGGTGAAGCCAGCCAGCGCCCCCCTGCACGGATTTTCCGCGTGGACGCGTCGCGCCGAACTGGCTCGGCAGCCGGGGCCCGTCGGTATTACGGGCCCGAAAATTCACTTGCTGCTGGCAGAATTGCGCGCGTTTGGGCCTCGGCAGCGCAGTTCGGCCACGACGACGGCGGCGATCCAGTCGCAACCAGTGATGCTGCTGCCCGGCTTTGGCGCGCATCCCATGCGAATGCGGCCGATGCTGCGGGCGCTGGCGGCGGCTGGCCACCGCCCGCATGAATGGGGACTGGGGTTCAACTTTGGCCCGACGCCGGATAACTTCGCCTTTCTGTTGAACCGCGTCGCCGATCTGGCGCGGACCGAGGCCCAGCCGGTGGCGCTTGTCGGCTGGAGCCTGGGCGGATTGTTCGCGCGCGAAATGGCCAAGCAACGCCCCGAGGCGATCAGCCGGGTGATCACCATGGGTACGCCATTCTCGGGCGACAGGCGCGCCAACAACGCCTGGCGCGCCTATGAACTGGTCACCGGCCATGGCGTTCACGAGCCACCCATCCCCGGCGATTTCGCGGTCAAGCCGCCGGTGCCGACCATCGCCTTGTGGAGCCCGCGCGACGGCATCGTCAGTCCGCGATCGGCCTGTGGCTGGCCGGGCGAGCGCGATCGCGCCGTGGCGGTGCGCTGCAATCATCTGGGGTTTGCCCATGACCCCCGGGTGATTGCCGAAGTCCTGCAACAACTGGACGCGGAGTTCTAAATTCCGCCCGCGTGCGTCCCCTGGGGCGCGCAAAACGCAGGGATCGCCGCGACAGCAATAATTATTTCGCAGGTGCAGCAGGATCGCTTGGCAAAGGCGTAATTGTGTTGCAGGTTCCAGGGCATGGAGGGGTTTGCCAATGCCGCCAATGACCCATGTCTGTTTTGATGAAATGATCGATGAAGAAGGCGCGGTTCGCCCTGCTTACCAGTCTTACCGCGAATGGTTCGACCGGCAGGATCGTAGCTGGCTGCTGCGGCAGGGCAAAGAGGCGGAGACCAGCTTTCGCCGCACCGGCATCACCTTCAATGTCTATGGCGACGATGCCGGGCAGGAACGGCTGATCCCCTTCGACATGATCCCGCGCATCGTCACCAATGATGAATGGCAAAAGCTGTCCAAGGGCATCGAACAGCGGGTGCGCGCGCTCAACGCCTTCCTCCACGACCTTTATCACAAGCGCGAGATCGTGCGTGCCGGCCATCTGCCCGAACGGCTGCTGCGCAATAACAATGCCTTTCTGCCGCAGATGTCGGGATTTACCCCGCCGGGCGGCATCTATACCCATATCGTCGGGGTCGATCTGGTGCGCACCGGGCCTGACGACTTCATGGTGCTGGAAGACAATGCCCGCACGCCCAGCGGCGTCTCCTACATGCTGGAGAACCGCGAAACGATGATGGCGATGTTCCCGGAACTGTTCAACAAGGTGCGGGTGCGACCGGTGTCCGATTACCCCCGCTCACTGGCGCGCAGCCTGGCGGCTTGCGCGCCACCGGCCGCCGGAACCGGGGTCGGGGCCAGCGCGGCGGACCGCCCGGTGGTCGCGGTGCTGACGCCGGGGATCTATAATTCGGCCTATTTCGAACACGCTTTCCTCGCCGACCAGATGGGCGCGGAACTGGTCGAGGGCAGCGATCTGCGCGTCGTCGATGGCCGGATCGCGATGCGCACGACGCGCGGCTGGCGGGCGATCGACGTGCTCTATCGCCGGATCGACGACGATTTTCTCGATCCCCTGACCTTCAATCCGGCCAGCATGCTGGGCGTGGCCGGGATCATGGATATCTATCGCGCGGGCGGCATCACCATCGCCAATGCGCCGGGCACGGGGATCGCCGACGACAAGGCGATCTACAGCTTCATGCCCGAGATCGTCGAGTTCTATACCGGCGAAAAGCCGCTGCTCCAGAACGTGCCGACCTGGCGTTGTGCCGAAGCGGATTCGCTGGGGCATGTCCTGGATAATCTGGCCGATCTGGTGGTGAAGGAAGTGCATGGCTCGGGTGGCTATGGCATGTTGATCGGGCCGACCGCGACCCGCGGCGAGCTTGCCGATTTCGCGAAGAAGCTGCGCGCCAAACCTGAAAACTACATTGCCCAGCCGACGCTGGCGTTGTCGACGGTGCCGATTTTCACCAAGGCCGGGCTGGCGCCGCGCCATGTCGATTTGCGGCCGTTCGTGCTGGTATCGCCCGAAGGGATCAAGATTACGCCCGGCGGCCTGACCCGGGTGGCGCTGAAAAAGGGATCGCTGGTGGTCAATTCCTCACAAGGCGGCGGCACCAAGGATAGCTGGGTGCTGGCAGAATGA
>JALYHR010000037.1 GCA_030776465.1 Pseudomonadota bacterium | reverse complement strand
GGTCGAGCGCGGCAGGTGGAAATTGGTCAGCAGGCCGTCGATGGCGCGGAAGCGGTAGCCGGGGGTGATGAAAATTGCGGTGTCGCCGGCAAAAGCCTGGATGCTGCCATCTTCGCGCGCTGCGCTTTCCAGCAGCCGCAGCGAGGTGGTGCCCACTGCGATCACGCGGTGACCGGCGGTGCGGGCGGCGTTGAGCCTTGCCGCCGTGTCATCCTCGATCCGGCCCCATTCAGCGTGCATGACATGCTCGGCAGTATCGTCCGCCTTGACCGGCAGGAAAGTCCCCGCGCCGACATGCAGCGTCAGAACTTCGCGCTCGATACCAGCCGCTTTCAAGGCATTCATCAGGTCGGGAGTGAAATGCAGCGCGGCGGTCGGCGCGGCCACCGCGCCGTCACGGGTCGCGAACATCGTCTGGTAATCGCTGCGATCGGCGTCGTCGATGGCGCGTTTTGCGGCGATATAGGGTGGCAGTGGCATGGTGCCTGCGCGTTCCAGCAGCACCTCGACCGGATCGTCACCGGCAAAAGCCAAGGTCCAGCTACCATCCTCATGACGCTCGCTGGCGATGGCCGAAACGCCAGAAGAAAAATCGATCCTGTCGCCGGGACGCAACCGCTTGCCATTGCGGATGAAGGCTTGCCAGCGGCGCAGGTCCAGCCGTTTGTGCAGGGTGGCGCCGATGCGCGCATTGCCGCGCTGTCCCTCCAATTGGGCCGGAATAACGCGGGTATCGTTGAAGACCAGCACGTCGCCCGGCCGCAGCAGCCCCGGCAAGTCGCGCATCGATCGGTCGGCGATCCCGCCCGCCCCGGTCAGCGCCAGCAAACGCGCCGAATCGCGCGGACGCGCCGGGCGCAGGGCTATGCGTTCGGGCGGCAGCTCGAAATCGAACAGGTCTACGCGCACAAAGCGAAGGAAATCAGGGCGTGGTGGGTGCGCTGGTCGTTGGCAAAGCCGCAGGCACCGCGCCCGGCAGGCTGACCGGAAGGCTGGCAGCGGGGGCTGGCGGCGGCTTGTTGTCGGTTTCCATCGAGGCCTGGATAATTTTCGAAGGTTGCCCGGGCGGTTCGCCACGGGCAATCGCATCCACGGCATCCATCCCGGCGATCACCCGGCCGAAATTGGTGTAATTCTTGTCCAGCGCAAAGTGCGGGTAAAAGACGATGAAGAATTGGCTGTTCGCCGAATCGGGCGCATCGGTGCGCGCCATCGATACCGAACCACGCACATGCGGGATTGAATTGAACTCGGCTTTCAGGTCGGGCAGCTTCGATCCGCCCTGCCCGGTGCCGGTGGGATCGCCCGTCTGCGCCATGAAGCCGTCGATGACCCGGTGAAATATCAGGCCATCATAGAATCCCTGGCGCACCAGTGTCTTGATCCGTTCGACATGGTTGGGCGCCCATTTCGGCATCAGCCGAATGGTGACGCGCCCGCCGGTGGACAAGTCGAGAAACATCACATTGTCGGGATCGTGGCTGGGATCGGGATCGACCACGGCGCTGAGCGTGGATTTGGGCGCGAGCGGCAGTTTATGCGATGCGCGGGCAAGCGCATCGGAACTGCCCCCGACGCAAGCCAGCGACAGTCCTAGCCCGAAACTGAAGCACACCGAGGCGAGAGAAGCGATTTTCATGGACGTTGATGCTTTCGCGAGATTTGCGCCACGCGATAGCGGCGCCATCCTGTCGTGGCAATGAACTGCTAACAAGGGCCGGTTTGTAGCAACAGGGGTTCAATAATCGCCCATCCGGCCTTTTTCCGCGACCCGGGCCTGGACATCCCGACGCACGGCAGGGCTGACGAACCGTTCGATCTCGCCGCCGAACAAGGCGATTTCCTTGACCAGCTTGGATGCGATCGGCTGCAAGCTGACGTCGGCCATCAGGAATACGGTTTCGATACCGGCATTCAACTGCTGGTTCATCCCCGCCATCTGGTATTCGTACTCGAAGTCGGCGACCGCGCGCAGCCCGCGGATGATCACGCCTGCACCTTGCGCTTCGGCAAATCTCATCAGCAGGGCGTTGAATCCGATGACCTCGACATTGGCAATGCCCAGCGCCGCGACTTCGCGCTGGACCATCGCCATGCGCTCGTCGGGGGTGAACATCGGGTTTTTCGACGGATTGGTGGTGACCCCGATGATCAAATGATCGACCAGCTTGGCCCCGCGCCGGATGATGTCGGCATGACCCAGGGTGACCGGGTCGAAGGTGCCGGGATAGACGCCGATGCGCCTGACATTCTGGGCCATCAACGGTCCCTTTCGACGATAAAGCGCGCCAGCGCCCGCAACAGATCGGCTTCGCTGCCGTGCTGGTGCAAATGCGCGATCGCCTGTTCGACCAGCATCCGCGCTTGTTCGCGCGCGCGATCGGCGCCCAGCAACGAGACAAAGGTCTGCTTGCCCGCGACGGCATCCTTGCGCAGCGCCTTGCCCGCGGCGGCCTCGTCACCTTCATGATCGAGCAGGTCGTCGGCGATCTGGAAAGCCAGTCCGATGTCGCGGGCAAAACCACGCAGATGGGCGCGCCCTTCGACCGGTACGCGGCCCAGTACTGCCCCCATTTCGACCGATGCCGCCAGCAATCCGCCGGTCTTGAGCTGCTGCAACCGGGTGACCGTCTGCAAGTCGAAACCGCCCGCCTCGGCGACGATATCCATCATCTGGCCGCCGACCATGCCGGACATGCCCGATGCCGTCGCCAGCGCATAGACCAGTTCGGCGCGCACGAAGGGGTCGGTGAAGACGGCGGGATCGGACAGCACTTCGAAGGCGAAACATTGCAAGGCGTCGCCGGCCAGCACCGCCGTCGCTTCGTCGAAAGCGCGGTGGACGGTGGGCTTGCCATGGCGCATCGCGTCGTCGTCCATGCACGGCAGATCGTCATGGATCAGAGAATAGCAGTGGACCGCCTCGATCGCGATGCCTGCGCGCACCGCAGCGCCCCGGTCGACACCGTAAAGGTCGGCGGTCGCCACCAGCAGCAGCGGGCGTATCCGCTTGCCGCCGCCGATCGTCGCATAGCGCATCGCCTCGATCAGGCGCGCGCGGGCATCACCGTGGACCGGCAGCAAGGCATCGAAGCCTGAATCCACCTCGCGCTGGATGCGCGCCAGGCCATCGGCCAGGATGGGGTCCATCGTCGCGGTCTGGACCAAGTTCAAATCTCCGGCTCATCGAGCGGGCGGGTGCCGATGGGCTGACCGTCGGGGCCGGACACGATCCGCTCGATCCGCGCGCTCGCGGCATCGAGCCGGGCCTGGCAATGGCGGCGCAGGTCTTCGCCGCGCGCATAGAGATTGATCGAATCGTCCAGCGGCACATCGCCGCTTTCGAGCTTGCGGACCACGTCTTCAAGCGCGCGCAAGGCGTCTTCAAAGCTCATCGCGGCGATATCTGGGGCAATTTCGGCCATGGGCTCGCCATGGCGCGGGTAACGGGTCGGGTCAAGCTTGGGGCCCGAACAAGCTTGGGAATGTGCATATCCGCAGCGGTGGCTAGCGCCGGGCGCGTACCCCCGCTAAAGGCCCCCCATGTCTGAGATCACCCCCGAAACCGTCGCCGCCCACGGGCTTTCCGAGGATGAATACGCCTGCGTGCTGCACGCCATGGGACGCGAGCCCAATCTGCTCGAACTGGGAATATTCTCGGTGATGTGGTCCGAGCATTGCAGTTATAAATCCAGCCGCATCCATCTGAAAAAGCTGCCAACCACTGCGCCCTGGGTGATCTGCGGACCGGGCGAAAATGCCGGGGTGATCGACATCGGCGACGGCCAGGCGGCGATCTTCAAGATGGAGAGCCATAACCACCCGAGCTATATCGAGCCGTACCAAGGCGCGGCGACCGGCGTCGGCGGCATCCTGCGCGATGTCTTCACGATGGGCGCGCGTCCCGTTGCCAATCTCAATGCGCTGCGGTTCGGGCGCCCCGATCACCCCCGGATGAAGCATCTGGTGCAAGGCGTGGTTGCGGGCATCGGCGGCTATGGCAATTGCGTCGGCGTGCCCACCGTGGGCGGCGAGACCAATTTCCACCGCGCCTATGACGGCAATATCCTGGTCAATGCGATGACCGTGGGCGTCGCGCAGCAGGACAAGATATTTTATTCCGCCGCCACCGGGCTGGGCAATTCGATCGTCTATGTCGGGTCGAAAACCGGGCGCGACGGCATTCATGGCGCGACCATGGCCAGCGCCGATTTCGATGAAAACAGCGATGAAAAGCGCCCGACCGTGCAGGTCGGCGATCCCTTTACTGAAAAACTGCTGATCGAGGCGTGTCTCGAACTGATGGCGACCGATGCCATCGTCGCGATTCAGGACATGGGCGCGGCGGGATTGACATCTTCCAGCGTCGAGATGGCGTCGAAGGGCGGCGCCGGTATCCGGCTCGACATGAACAAGGTACCATGCCGCGAGACCGGGATGACCCCATACGAAATGATGCTGTCGGAAAGCCAGGAGCGGATGCTGATCGTGCTGGCGCCTGGCAAGGAGGCGATGGCCGAGGCGATTTTCCGCAAATGGGAACTGGATTTCGCAGTGATCGGCGAGGTCACCGATTCGGGCCACATGGTGCTGGAGTTCGATGGCGCGGTGGTCTGCGATATTCCGCTCGGGCCGCTGGCCGACGATGCGCCGTTGTATGATCGCCCGCATAGCGCACCGCCAAAGCCGGCACCGCTGACCAATTTGCCCAAATCGACCGATCTGGCCGCTGATCTGCTGACGCTGATCGCCTGCCCCGACCTCGCCTCGCGGCGGTGGATTTATGAGCAATACGACAGCCAGGTCGGTGCCGACACGTTGCAGAAATCGGGCGGCGATGCAGCCGTGGTGCGCATCCACGGCACCCGCAAAGCATTGGCGATGAGCACCGATTGCAGCCCGCGCTATTGTTTCGCCGATCCTTATGAAGGCGGCAAGCAGGCGGTGGCAGAAACCTGGCGCAACATCTGCGCGGTCGGGGCGACCCCGCTGGCGATCACCAACTGCCTCAATTTCGGCAATCCGCAGCGCCCCGAAATCATGGGGCAGATCGTGGGTTGTCTGGAGGGCATGGGCGATGCCTGTCGCGCGCTGGACTACCCGATCGTCAGCGGCAACGTCAGCCTGTACAATGAGAGCAAGGCGACAGGCGGCGGCTCGGCGATCATGCCCACCCCGGCCATCGGCGGCGTCGGACTGATGATGGATTACAGCAAGATGGCGACGATCGGCTTCAAGGCGGAGGACGATGGCATCTGGCTGATCGGGGCAGGCGGCAGGCATCTGGGCCAGTCACTATGGCTGCGCGAAGTCCATGGCCGCGAGGAAGGGCCCCCGCCCAGCGTCGATCTGGCCGAGGAATTGCATAACGGCGAACTGGTGCGGCAATTGATCGCAGACCGCGCGGTCAATGCCGTGCACGATATCAGCGACGGCGGATTGCTGGTGGCGTTGGCCGAAATGGCGCTGGCGGGCGGCAAGGGCTGTACGCTGGACATCGACCTGGATGCGGGCTCGGCGTTCGGCGAAGACCAGTCGCGTTATGTCGTCACCGCGCGCGCCGGGGCCAGCGTGGACGGCGCGCGGCGTATCGGCAGCGTGGGCGGGGATAGCGTGATGGGAATCGACCTGACGGTCTTGCGCGAGGCCAATGAGGCGTTTTTCCGCGACTGGATGGACTGAATTCCTCCCTGAAATCGGGGAGGAATTAGTCCCGCACCCACTCGCCCTCGGGGATGTCGAACAAGCGCAGCACGGCGGTCAGGTCGCCGCAATCGATCCAGCCATCGGCGGCGGCGCGGGCCTTGGGCTTGGCGTGGTAGGCGATGCCGCAGGTCGCGGCTTCGAGCATGGGAATGTCATTGGCGCCGTCACCCATGGCCAGGCTGGTGGCCCCTGCCCCAAGCCGCGCCATCTCGGCCAGCAAGGTGTCGCGCTTGGTCCCACTATCGCAGATCGGGCCGTCGAGCCTGCCCGTGAGCCTGCCATCGGCGATTTCCAGCCGGTTGGCGACGACACGTTCAAACCCCAGCTCCTCCGCCACAGGATCGGCGAACTGATGAAATCCGCCCGTGACCAGCACCGTGTGACACCCTTTGGCGCGCAGCGTCTGGACCAGCACCCGCGCGCCGGGCATGGCGACGATGCGTTCGCTCAGGCATTGGGCGATGGCGGTTTCGGGCAGGTCTTTCAGCAAGGCGACGCGTTCATGCAACGCGCTGACGAAATCCAGTTCGCCCTGCATGGCGCGTTCGGTAATCGCCGCGATCCTGGCCTTGATCCCGGCAAAATCGGCCAGTTCGTCGATGCATTCCGCCGCGATCATGGTTGAATCCATGTCCGAGATGAACAACGCCGGGCAGGTCGGCGGATGGTCGGCGATCAACACGTCGGAGGGGTGAAAATGCTGGTGAATCACGGCCCGCACCGTAGCAGCATTGCCTCCTCCCATGAATTCCCAGGCGCCAGCCGACAGCTTTCGCGCCTGAGCATCTGTGCCCAGCGCGACCAATGCCGCATCGAGGTTTGCTTCGACGACGTTAGTTTCTGCTAAGAGCCGGGCGATGACCACGAATTTATCCCTTGATGATGGCCGCATGCGCGACCGAGAGCTTCCACCGCTGGCGCTCATTGCAGGGCCGACCGCCAGCGGCAAGAGCGATCTGGCGATCCGGCTGGCATTGGCGCTGGTGGCGACTGGGCGCAAAGCCGTGATCGTCAACGCCGACAGCGCGCAGGTTTATACCGATCTGGCGGTGTTGAGCGCGCGTCCCTGTGCCGCGGAAATGCACGGAGTCGACCATCGCTTGTTTGGCGATTGGGACGGCGCGACCGCCTGTTCGGCGGCGGACTGGGCCGCGCGTGCGGCGCGGGAAATCGCCGACATTCATGCCTGTGACGGTGTGCCAATTCTGGTCGGCGGCACCGGGCTGTACCTGCGCACGCTGCTCGACGGCATCGCGCCCATCCCCGCAATCGATCCGGACGTTCGCGCCGCTGTGCGCGCGCTGCCGGTAGATCAGGCTTATGCCGCGCTCCTGCGTGAAGACCCCGGTCGCGCGGTGGTTCTGGCTCCCACCGATACCACACGGATCGCGCGCGCGTTGGAAGTCATCCGCTCGACCGGGCATAGCCTTGCGGATTGGCAACGCCAGAAAGCTGGAGGCATCGGCCAGGCGGTGGCGCTGCACCCGGCGGTGCTGCTGCCGCCGCGCGACTGGCTTTACCAGCGCTGCGATGCGCGTTTCGCCTTGATGCTGGATCGCGGCGCTGTGGCCGAGGTCCAAGCCTTGCTGGCACGCGGCCTCGATCCCGCGCTGCCGGTGATGCGCGCCATCGGTGTGCCCGAGATCGCTGGATATCTGCGCGGCGAATACGATATGGAACGCGCGCGGACATTGGGCCAGCAAGCCACGCGGCAATATGCGAAACGGCAATATACCTGGTTCCACCGCCAGCCGCCGCCCGAGTGGCCGCAGCTAATATCTGAAAATGTCCAAATTGATCAAGCATTCGTAATATTATTGCAAAGATAGCCGTTGACACGATATTTCCTTTCCCATATCCGCGCCACTTCCAAAGCCGACAGGCTTGCCATGGAACTACGAAAGGTTTTGACAGTGAGCCAAGAGCGCAGCGGCGCCGAGATCCTGGTGGAAAGCCTGGTCCGCCAGGGGGTCGAATTCGTGTTCGGCTACCCTGGCGGCGCGGTCCTGCCGATCTATGATGCGCTGTTCAGCGATGACCGCATCCGCCACATCCTGGTGCGGCACGAAGCTGGCGCGGCGCATGCCGCCGAAGGCTATGCGCGCTCCACCGGCAGGCCCGGCGTGGTGCTGGTCACATCGGGGCCGGGCGCGACCAATGCCGTTACCGGGATCGCCGATGCCTTCATGGATTCGATACCGGTGGTCATCATCACCGGGCAAGTCGCGACCGGGCTGATCGGCTCGGATGCCTTTCAGGAGGCGGACACCATCGGCATCACGCGGCATTGCACCAAGCATAATTATCTGGTGAAAGACCCAGCCGACCTGGCCGCGACCATCGACGAGGCATTCCAGATCGCCACCACCGGTCGCCCCGGCCCGGTGCTGATCGACATTCCCAAGGACGTGCAGGTCGCCAGCGCGGTGATGCCCGATGGGCCGCCGCAACGCCCCATGCGTTACAACCCGCAGATCGAAGGTCCGGCTGACGAAATTGCCAGGGCGATCGAACTGATCGCTATGGCCAAGGCGCCCATCCTGTATACCGGCGGCGGCGTCATCAATTCCGGCCCGCGCGCCAGTGCCCTGCTGCGCGAATTCCAGGCGTTGACCGGCGCGCCCGTCACCTCGACACTGATGGGGCTGGGTGCATTCCCGGCGGACCATCCCGACTGGCTGGGGATGCTGGGCATGCACGGCACCTATGAAGCCAATCTGGCGATGAACCAGGCTGACGTCATGGTCTGCATCGGCGCCCGTTTCGACGACCGCATCACCGGGCGGCTTGACGCCTTTTCGCCTGATTCGATCAAGATCCACATCGATATCGACCGCGCCTCGATCAACAAGATCGTGCCCGTTGCAGTGCCGATCGTCGGCGATTGCGCGCGGGTGCTGGAGCAGTTGATCGCCAAATGGGACCAGCGCAAGCCGCAGGACCTGTCCGCGTGGAAGCAACGCATCACCGGCTGGCGCGGCAGGAACAGCCTGGCCTATGCCCGGCTGAAGTCGGAAATCGCGCCGCAATACGCGGTGGAACGGCTATACGCGCTGACCCGCGCCCGCGACCCGATCATCACCACCGAAGTTGGCCAGCACCAGATGTGGGCGGCCCAGTATTTCCCCTTTTTCGGCCCCAACAAATGGCTGACTTCGGGGGGTCTGGGCACGATGGGCTATGGGCTGCCGGCGGCGATCGGCGCGCAACTGGGTAATCCGGGGGCGCTGGTGATCGACATTGCCGGTGAAGCGTCAATCCAGATGAACATCCAGGAATTGGGCACGGCGAGCCAATACCGCCTGCCGGTCAAGATTTTCATCCTCAACAACGAATACATGGGCATGGTCCGGCAATGGCAGCAACTGACCTATGAAAGCCGCTATTCGAACAGCTATTCCGACGCGCTGCCCGATTTCGTCAAGCTGGGCGAAGCCTATGGCTGGAAAGGCATCCGCATTTGCCATGAGGATGAACTCGACGCCGGGATCCAGGCGATGATCGATCATGATGGCCCGGTGATCGTCGATTGCCGCGTCGCCAAGCTCGCCAATTGCTTCCCGATGATCCCCTCGGGCGCGGCGCATACCGACATGATCCTGCCCGGCGACACCGTGGCTGGGACCGTGGATGATGAGGCCAAGGCTTTGGTTTAAATTGACTTTCACTCTCCCCTTTAGGGGAGGGCTAGGAGGTGGGGCCTCGCCGACAACGCGACGTTGCGGCAGACGCGAGACACCACCCCCAACCCCCTCCTCTGAAGAAGAGGGGCTTTAGAAGAAGCAAGGAAGCGGCAATGAAGATCAAACACGAGGCCAGCGAACGCCACGTCCTGACCGTCACCGTCGATAACGAGGCGGGCATCCTGGCCAAGATCGCCGGGCTGTTCACCGCGCGCGGCTATAATATCGACAGCCTGACCGTGGCCGATATCTCGGAAAACCACGCGGTCAGCCGCATCACCATCGTCACGCACGGCCCGCCCGCGCAGATCGACCAGATCCACGCCCAACTGGACCGGCTGGTGCCGGTGCACAAGGTCGTCGATCTCACCGAGGTCGGCCCCTATGTGGAGCGCGAACTGGCGCTGATCAAGGTCGCGGGCACGGGCGACATCCGCGTCGAAGCGCTGCGCGTCGCCGACATTTTCCGCGCCAAGGTCGTCGATACCACCACCGCCAGCTTCGTCTTCGAGCTGACCGGACCGCCCGACAAGATCGACGGCTTCGTGGCGCTGATGCGTGAGTTGGGACTGGTCGAAGTCGGCCGGACCGGCATCGTCGGCATGATCCGGGGCGCCAGCGCCGCCTGATTCTATTTAGTTGATCCAATGCCCCGGCTGCGGCAGGGGCGCCACCATACGGCCCAAAGGGGAATCCACGTGAAAGTTTATTACGACGCCGACTGCGACATCAACCTGATCACCGGCAAAAAGATCGCCGTGCTCGGCTATGGCAGCCAGGGCCATGCCCATGCCCAGAACCTGCGCGATAGCGGGGTCAAGGAGGTTGCCATCGCCTTGCGCGCCGGTTCCGCCACCGCCCAAAAGGCCGAAGCCGCCGGTTTCCAGGTGATGAGCAACAAGGACGCCGCCGCCTGGGCCGACATCGTCATGATCCTGGCCCCTGACGAGCATCAGGCCGCGATCTATGCCGAAGACGTCCACGCCAATCTGAAAGCGGGCGCCGCGCTGGCCTTTGCCCATGGCCTCAACGTGCATTTCGGCCTGATCGAGCCGCGCGCCGACATCGACGTCATCATGATCGCGCCCAAGGGCCCCGGCCACACCGTGCGCAGCGAATATGTTCGCGGCGGCGGCGTTCCCTGCCTCGTCGCCATCGCCCAGGACGCCACCGGCAACGCGCTGGACGTGGCGCTGGCCTATGCCTCGGGCGTCGGCGGTGGTCGTTCCGGCATTATCGAGACCAATTTCAAGGAAGAATGCGAAACCGACCTGTTCGGCGAGCAGGCGGTGCTGTGCGGCGGCATCACTCATTTGATCCAGGCGGGCTTCGAGACCTTGGTCGAAGCAGGCTATGCGCCCGAAATGGCCTATTTCGAATGCCTCCACGAAACCAAGCTGATCGTCGATCTGCTGTATGAAGGCGGCATCGCCAACATGCGCTATTCGATCAGCAATACTGCCGAATATGGCGACATCACCAGCGGGCCGCGGGTGATCACCTCCGAAACCAAGGCCGAGATGAAGCGCATCCTGGCCGACATCACCTCGGGGCGGTTCGTGAAGAACTTCGTGCTCGACAACCGCGCCGGGCAGCCCGAGTTGAAGGCTGCGCGCAAGGCCGCCGCCGCCCATCCGATCGAGGAAACCGGCGCCAAGCTGCGGGCAATGATGCCGTGGATCGGCGCAAATGCGTTGGTCGACAAGAGCCGCAATTAACAGCGGCGGCTCTGAACTTCTGTTCCCCTTCCGCTGGCGGGTGCCCGCTTGCGGGAGGGGGCCTGCAAATGCGATCGCGCTGAATATCGCGCGGTTACCCCTTTACACGGGGCCCGGCGACCATCATAGGCTTGCCGCATGACCACCATCTCCACTCTCGGGAACGCGCTGAACCTGCGACTTATCCGCCCTTTGGCGTGATCGGCGTGCCCCAATGGCGCGCTTGAGGCGCCAAGGGGTGACTAGCTGTATTCGCAAATCCTCAAGCTGAGATACCGTCATGACCATGCTGAAAGACCCCTCGGTCAAGTACCGGGCATTTCCCCAAATCAATTTGCCCGACCGCCAATGGCCCGGCCGCACCATCACCCACGCGCCGCGCTGGCTGTCCACCGACCTGCGCGACGGCAACCAGTCGCTGATCGACCCGATGGGCGCCGAGAAGAAAACCCGCTTTTTCGACCTGCTGGTCAAGGTCGGGCTGAAGGAAATCGAGGTCGGTTTTCCGGCCGCAGGCGCTACCGAATACGACTTCATCCGCGGGCTGGTCGATGGTGGCCGAGTGCCCGACGACGTACTGATCCAGGTGCTGACGCAATCGCGCGAGGATCTGATCAAGACCTCGTTCGAAAGCCTGGCCGGGGTCCATGCCGCGATCGTCCACCTGTACAACGCGGTGTCGCCGTTGTGGCGGCAAGTCGTGTTCGGGCTGGAGCCGCCGCAGATCAAGGACATCGCGGTAACCGGTGCCAAGGCGTTGCGCGACCAGGCGGCGCGTTTTCCGCAGACGGCCTGGCACTTCGAATACAGCCCGGAAACCTTTTCGACCGCCGAACTGGATTTCAGCCTCGAATGCTGCGAGGCGGTGATGGACGTCCTGCGCCCGACGCCGGAGCATCCGATCATCCTGAACCTGCCGGCCACGGTCGAGGCGGCGACCCCCAATATCTATGCCGACCAGATCGAATATTTCTGCCGCAACCTGCCCCATCGCGACGCGGCGGTGATCAGCCTGCATACCCACAACGATCGCGGCACCGGCGTGGCGGCGGCGGAACTGGGGCTGATGGCGGGCGCCGACCGCGTCGAAGGCTGCCTGTTCGGCAATGGCGAGCGTACCGGCAATTGCTGCCTGGTGACACTCGGCCTGAACCTGTACACGCAAGGTATCGATCCGGAACTGGATTTCTCCGACATCGACGACGTGATCCAGACCGTCGAATATTGCAACCAATTGCCCGTGCCGGCCCGCCATCCCTATGGCGGCGAACTGGTGTTCACCGCGTTTTCGGGCAGCCATCAGGACGCCATCAAAAAGGGCTTTGCCGCGCAACAGGCGCGCAACGACCAGTTGTGGGCGGTGCCTTACCTGCCGATCGATCCCGCCGACCTTGGCCGGTCCTACGAAGCGGTGATCCGGGTCAATTCGCAAAGCGGCAAGGGCGGTTTTGCCTGGGTGCTGGAACAGGACCAGGGGCTCAAGCTGCCCAAGCGGATGCAGCCGCATTTCTCGCGCCATGTCCAGGAACTGGCCGATGCTGCAGGACGCGAGCTGCATGCCGATGACATATGGGATGTGTTCCAGCGGGTGTATCATTTGAACCAGCCGCAGCATTTTCAACTGATCGATTACGAGGAAAGCCGCGCCCAGGATGGCACGCGGCTGTTTGTCGGCAAGGTCGGCGTTGATGGGCAGGAGCAATCGGTCTCCGGGCGCGGCAATGGCCTCATTTCATCGGTGGTGGCGACGTTGGCAGCCAGCTTCGGGGTTGAATTCGAAGTGCGCGACTATCTGGAACACGCGATGAGTGCCGGATCGGAAGCGCGCGCCGCCGCCTATGTCGAATGCACCGGGCCAGGCGGCGAAACCGTCTGGGGTGTGGGCATCGACGAGGATATCGCCACCGCCAGCGTGCGCGCCGTCCTCAGCGCGGCCAATACCGTCGTGGCGCTGACGCAACGGTAACATTTTTACGTCACGGCGATCGTCAAAGCCCCCTCGCCTTCATCGACCTGCACCGTTGATCCGTCGGGGATTGCCCCTTCCAGCAGCTTCTCGGCCAGCGGATCCTGCAGATAACGCTGCACCGCACGTTTCAGCGGGCGGGCGCCATAGACGGGATCATAACCGACGCGCCCCAGCCAGCGCTTGGCGGCGTCGGTCAGGGCGATGGTGATCTTGCGATCTTTCAGCAGGCTGGCGACGCGGCCGACCTGGATATCGACGATCGGCGCCATGTGGTCCTGGCCCAGCCGGTGGAACAGGATGATCTCGTCGAGCCGGTTGAGGAATTCGGGGCGGAAATGCCCGCGCACGATGTCCATAACCTGCGGCTCGACCGATTCGACGCTTTGCCCTTCACCCAGATTGCTGAGGTACTGACTGCCCAGATTGCTGGTCAGGATGATCAGGGTGTTGGTGAAATCGACTTGCCGCCCCTGGCCATCGGTCAGGCGGCCATCGTCCAGCACCTGCAACAACACGTTGAACACGTCGGGGTGGGCTTTTTCCACCTCGTCGAACAGCACCACCTGATAGGGGCGGCGGCGGACGGCTTCGGTCAAAACCCCGCCTTCGTCATAACCGACATAGCCCGGAGGCGCGCCGATCAGCCGCGATACGGCGTGCTTTTCCATGAATTCGCTCATGTCGATGCGGACCATGGCGTTGTCGTCGTCGAACAGGAATCCGGCCAGCGCCTTGGTCAATTCGGTCTTGCCGACGCCGGTCGGGCCCAGGAACAGGAAGCTGCCCAGTGGCCGATGCGGGTCCTGCAACCCGGCGCGCGCCCGGCGCACCGCGCGCGACACCGCCGCCACCGCCGCAGATTGCCCGATCACCCGCTTGCCGATGGTTTCCTCCATCTTCAGCAGCTTTTCACGTTCGCCGGTCAGCATTCGTTCGACCGGGATGCCGGTCCATTTGCTGACCACCGCGCCGATATCCTCGGCAGTGACTTCCTCGCGCAGCAGGGCGTTTGCACTGACACCCTGGGTCTCGGCCACCTGCCGTTCCAGCTCGGGAATGCGGCTATAGGTCAGCTCGCCCGCCTTGGCGTAATCGCCCGCGCGCTGCGCCTGTTCCAGTTCGATCCGCGCGGCGTCGAGTTGTTCCTTGACCCTGCCCTCGGCGGCGATCTTGTCGCGTTCGTTCTGCCAGCGCGTCGTCAGTTCGGCGCTTTGCTGCTCGAAATTGGCCAGATCGGCGCGCAAAGTCGCCAGCCGGTCGCGTGACGCCTGATCGCTTTCCTTGGCCAGCGCCATCTCCTCGATCTTGAGCTGGATGATGCGGCGGTCCAGCCCCTCGATTTCCTCGGGCTTGCTTTCCACTTCCATGCGGATGCGGCTGGCGGCCTCGTCCATCAAATCGATCGCCTTGTCGGGCAAAAAGCGGTCGGCGATGTAGCGGTTGGACAGCGTCGCCGCCGCCACGATCGCGCCATCGGTGATGCGCACGCCGTGGTGCAATTCATAGCGATCCTTGAGCCCGCGCAGGATCGAGATGGTGTCCTCCACCGTCGGCTCGCCCACGAACACCGGCTGGAAACGCCGCTGCAACGCCGGGTCTTTCTCGACATATTTCTGGTATTCGTCCAGCGTCGTCGCGCCGATGCAATGCAGTTCGCCGCGTGCCAGGGCGGGCTTGAGCAGGTTGGAGGCATCCATCGCCCCTTCGCCTTTGCCCGCACCGATCAGCGTATGCATTTCATCGATGAACAGGATGATCTCGCCTTCTGCGCCCTTGACCTCGTCGAGCACCGATTTCAGCCGTTCCTCGAATTCGCCGCGATATTTGGCGCCGGCAATCAGACTGCCCATGTCGAGCGCCATCAGCCGGCGGTCGCGCAATGATTCGGGCACGTCACCGTTGGCGATGCGCAGCGGCAGCCCCTCGGCAATCGCGGTCTTGCCGACGCCGGGCTCACCGATCAGCGCCGGGTTATTCTTGGTCCGCCGCGCCAAAATCTGGATGGTGCGCCGAATTTCCTCGTCGCGCCCGATCACCGGGTCCAGCTTGCCGTCACGCGCCGCCTGCGTGAGGTCACGCGCATATTTCTTCATCGCTTCATAGGCGTTCTCGGCGCTGGCGCTGTCCGCCGTGCGCCCGCCACGCAGCGCCGTGATCGCCGCCTCCAGCGCCTGCGGGGTGCAATTCGCCGATTTCAACGCCTGCCCTGCCGCCGTGGTGCTGGCCAGCGACAAGGCCACCAGGATGCGCTCGACGGTGACGAAACTGTCGCCGGATTTCGCGGCGATCTGCTCCGCCGAATCGAGCAGCCGCACGGTATCATTGTCCAGCGCGGGCGCCGTTTGCGCGCCGCTGCCCGACACCGCCGGGATTTTGGCCAACGCCGCATCGACCGCCTGCTGGGCCAGCGCGGGATTACCCCCGGCGCGCTGGATCAGCCCGCTGGCCATGCCTTCAGTATCTTCGAGCAGCGCCTTCAGCACATGCTCGGGGGTAATACGCTGGTGATTGAGCCGGATCGCCAGCGTTTGCGCCGCCTGGAGAAAACCCTTGGCGCGGTCAGTAAACTTTTCCAGATTCATGGGCGTCATCTCCTGTTGGGCTGGAGATAGTGTTGCCATTCAGCAACACAAGGATCTGGATCAAATTTGCGCAGGGATATAATTTATCGTGTCGTAAATCAGCTTCCCTTCAATCCTCCCCTCCGGGGGAGGTGGCAGCCCGAAGGGCTGACGGAGGGGGATGCCAGTCGGGCAGGGTCGATCCGGCGCATGACCACCGCCCTCATCACGTCAGCGCTGTTTTTTGGCGGTGGTTGCGGTGAAATCGGGGGCCTTGTTCGCCACCCAATCGACAAATTTGCGGACCGTGGGATTGGCCAGCAAGCCATCCACGTCCATCCCGTGACGTTGCAGTTCGGAATTGGTGAAATTGGCGATCAGCGTCTGCTGGCAAATGGGATGCATCGGCACGACATCGCGCCCGCCCCGGCTTTTGGGTACGGGATGATGCCAGACGATGGTCTTGCCGGTTGGTCGGCCACACAGCCAGCAAGGTTCCACCGGCGCCGCAGGTTCCTCGTCGCGATGCAAATCGCCATAGGGATCATGTTTCGAATGCTTGCGGGCCATGCGTCTGCCTGAATTTGCCTGAACTTGCCGGTGCCCGCCTATAGCTACGGCGGCGGGCATTACCAGAACGGCATTTTCCTGCGCCCTGTCAAATGGCCAGCAGCAGCTTGTCATCGCCTTGTAACGCCGCCGGGTCATAGGATGGCAGCGGATCGAAACTTTCTTCGAGCAAATCCGGCGCACCCAGGCCGGTCAGCTTGAATTGGCCAAGCCGCCTTTCGTCTTGGCTGCGCCAGTTTTTGCTCATGTTCAGGGCGCTGACAAACAGGTCGCCGCGCCGTTCGAACAGCAAGTGAGGCGCCAGCTTGATGCGCTTGCCATTGTAAGAGGCCTCGATCGCTTTCTGGCGGGCGATGGCCTCGATCAGCTTGAGTCGGGTGTCGCTCATAATTCATGCAACCGTTCGATGGGACAAAAATTGTGCATTGCAGAATAACACGCCCGAACGCCAGCGCTTGCAAGCAGGAATTCACAGTCTGATCTCGTTACGACCATTCAGCTTGACGCACCTTGCCTGCCCCATCCGATTCTGCCCGGCGTTTTGCACCTCAACCCATGACGGGCTGGTGCCGACTCGACGTACTTGCGAAAAACGCTAAGCATGGCCCACATGGCTGCCCTGCTCCTTCCCGCCATTCACGTCAGCCATGCCGGGTGCTGGCTGCGGAACAGCGACGAAAATGCTGTGACGACGACGGTGGGCAAGGGCGCGGCGATCACGGCGGCTGCCGACACGCCGATGCTGATGTTGAACGCGCCGCTGCTCGCCAGTCGGTTGGGCTATCCCGATTTGTCGGGGCTCGATCTGCTCGAACTCTACGCCTTCGTCCATCCGGCGCGGTTTGTCGTGCCAACACCGCATGGCCTGGCCCGTATACTGGGATTGCCCCAGCCAGAGAATGAGCAAGACGTGCCCGCGCTGTTGCAAGCCGCCGCCGGAGCCTTGCTCGATCGCTGCGCCGATGCGCAATGGCCGGAGCGCGAGGGGGCGTGGACCGCGCTGCAATCGCTGCTGCGCCAGCGCTGGTCATGGGCGCCGCTGCTGACCCAGCGCATTGCCAGGCCCGAAAACGCCGAACGCTGGCTGTTTGCGCGCCTGCCCGAATGGAACGAGGCGCCCGAACGCCCCCAGCCGACGCAAATCGTGCTGGCCAACGACGAAATCGCCGATCGGCTCGCGCAATTGACCGGCGACGGCGCCGAAACCCGCCCCGGCCAGCGCGCTTATGCCGAAGCCGCCGCGCATGTCTTCGCCCCGCGCAGATTGGATGCCCGCGCCCGGATGCTGTTGGCCGAGGCAGGCACCGGCACCGGCAAGACGCTGGGCTATCTGGCCCCGGCGTCATTGTGGGCCCAAAAATCGGGGGGAACGGTCTGGGTCTCTACTTTTACCAAGGCGCTGCAACGGCAATTGCGCCGCGAAAGCCGGAGGGCTTGGCCGGATTCTTCCGCTGGCAAATCTGCCCGCGCGGATGGCTCTCCGCCAGTAGTCGTGCGCAAGGGGCGCGAGAATTACCTCTGCCTGCTCAATCTGGAGGACGCGCTGCAAGGCGGCTTTTCGGGCCGGACGGGCATCATGGCGCAATTGGTCGCCCGCTGGGCGGGCTATAGCCAGGACGGCGACATGATCGGCGGCGACTTGCCCGGCTGGCTGGGGACCCTGTTTCGCCAGCGCGGGATTGCGGCGCTGACCGACCGGCGCGGCGAATGCGTCTATGCCGGTTGCCCGCATTACCGCAAATGCTTCATCGAACGCTCGGTACGCGACAGCGCCCAGGCCGATCTGGTGATCGCCAATCACGCGCTGGTGATGATCAATGCCGCGCGCGCCCCTCTTTCTAGTGCGCGAGAACGTGACCCGGCAACGCGGCCGACGCGGATCATCTTCGACGAAGGCCACCATGTCTTTGAATCAGCCGATGCCACGTTTGCCGCGGCGCTGACCGGGGCCGAGACGATCGAGTTGCGCCGCTGGGTGATCGGCCCGGAAAAAGGCGCGACCGGTCGTCGGCGCGGGTTGTCGGCGCGGCTGGCCGATGTCGCCTCGTACGACGACGCCAGCGGGGCCGCCATTTCCGCCGCACGCCATGCCGCCGAGGCCCTGCCCAGCGATGGCTGGCTGCAACGGTTGCACGACCACACGCCGTCGGGTCCGCTGGAGGAATTGCTCGGTGCGGTGCGGGCGATGGCTTATGCCCGCGACGAAAGCGGCCACGACGGCGGCTATGGGCTGGAAACCGAGGCGGCGCAGTTGGACGGTGATTTCATCGAACGCGCCGGGGCAGCAGAGGCCGCGCTGGCCGCCATCCGCCAGCCATTGATCCGGCTTGGCGTCAGGCTTGAGGCGCTGCTGAGCGACCCGCCCAACTGGCTGGACGGCACGGGTCGGGAGCGCATCGACGGCGCGCGGCATTCGCTGGACTGGCGCGTCGACCTGCTCGGCACCTGGGAAAGCCTGCTGGCGCGGATGGGCGGCGCGGCGGACCCGCGTTTTGTCGACTGGCTGGCGGTAGAGCGCGGCGATGGGCGCGAATACGACGTCGGGCTGCATCGCCGCTGGCTCGATCCGATGCAGCCCTTTGCGCAGGCGGTGCTGACGCACGCACACGGCGTGATGCTGACCAGCGCGTCGTTACGTGACGGTGTTGCGCCTGGCGGCGCTGGGCGTGATGGTCTTGCGCAAGGAGCGGATGGCAGCGGCTGGGACAGCGCAATCGCTCGCAGCGGTGCTGGCCACGCCGATATCGTCCCGCGCCTTGCCGCATTCGACAGCCCGTTCGATTACGCGGCGCAAGCCGAAGTGCTGATCGTCACCGATGTCGCCAAGGGCGATATCCCGGCGTTGGCGGGGGCCTTCGGTCGGTTGATCGAGGCCAGCGGCGGCGGCGCGCTGGGGCTGTTTACCGCGATCCGGCGCCTGCGCGCGGTGCATGGGCGGATAGCCGACCGCATGGCGCGCGAAGGACTGCCGCTGTATGCCCAGCACGTCGATCCAATCGATACCGGCACGCTGGTCGATATCTTCCGCGACGATCCGCGCGCCTCGCTGCTGGGGACCGATGCGTTGCGCGATGGCGTCGATGTGCCCGGCCATTCGCTGCGGCTGGTGGTGATGGAACAAGTACCCTGGCCGCAGCCGTCGATTCTGCATCGTGCCCGGCGCATGGCGCACCCGGCTGGCGGTCAGGCGTATGACGACCGCATCATTCGCGGGCGGCTGGCGCAGGCATTTGGCCGCTTGATCCGCAGTACCGGCGATCGCGGGCATTTCGTGGTGTTGTCATCCGCCTTCCCATCGCGGCTGTTGTCGGCCTTTCCCCCCGCCACGCCGATCCGCCGCGTCACGCTGGACGAAGCTTTACAACGGGTGGCAGGCGGTGTTTCTGGGGACGGCGCACTTCTGCAGAGTGGGTCCATCGCGCGTCAGTAAACCCCACGTTGAATACACCCAAATGAAGACACTTAAATGAAGACTCTGGGCCTGTTCCGCCACGCCAAATCCGACTGGCACGATCCGCGCGCGCGCGATTTCGACCGGCCATTGAACGAGCGCGGGCGCAAGGGTGCTGCGCTCATGGGCGGCCATATCCGCGACTGGTGCGCCGCGCGCGGCCTGCGCTGGGACCGGATAATGGCCTCGCCAGCGGTGCGCACCAGTGAAACGCTGGAAATATCGGCGATGCATTCACCGGGACACGAGCGTTTGCGTTATGTCATCAACTGGGACCGGCGAATTTATCTGGCCAGTTCGGCGACGCTGATCGATATCCTGCGCGAACAGGACGACCGGGTCAAAACCGTGCTGATGTCAGGGCATAACCCCGGCCTGGAAGACCTGATCTTCGATCTCGTCCCCGACGATGGCTCCAGTCCGTTGCGCGATACCGTTGAAGAAAAATTCCCCACGGCAGCCTTTGCGGTCATGGAACTGGACATCGCCAACTGGGCCGATCTGCAGGATGGTTGCGCCGCCTTGATCCATCTGGCGCGGCCTCGCGATCTCGATCCCGCGCTGGGCCCGCAGCAAGCGGGATAAGCGCCCGGCAAGCCGATCAGGCCCCGATCAAGATTCCAATGCGGCGGCCAGCGTGGCGCGAATATCCAGCAATTCGCTCAGCCATGGCGCGGCGCCGAGACGCGCGCCCGGTTGGGTAGCGATTTCAGTCAGCGCAAGCTCCGCAGCGACGTTCTCCGCGGGTAAGGGAATTGCGGCTGCCTTCGCAGCCGATTTTCCATCGAGCGCAAGCCGTGCGCCACGCAGCGTATAGCCCTGATGATGCACCAGCCGATCGATGGTTTCGATCAGTTCGACATCACCCGGTCGGTAATAGCGCCGATTGCCGCTGCGCTTGACCGGGCTCAACATCGGGAATTGTTCTTCCCAATAGCGCAGGACGTGCTGGCGGATGCCCAGCGCCTTGGCGACTTCGCCGATGGTGCGAAATGCCTTGGGGGATTTATGATGATCGAAGCCCAGCCGCGGCGCCGGGTCGTCGCTGTCGTCGGCAAGGATATCGCCGGTGGGGCCCATAGTGGCTGCGCCGCTCATGACCCGGCCTGCTTCATGCCTTCGCGACACGCTCTTTCAGCATCTTGCTGGCACGAAACGTCAAGACGCGGCGCGGGGTAATCGGCACTTCGATCCCGGTTTTCGGATTGCGCCCCAGCCGCTCGGTCTTGTCGCGAAGCAGAAACGTGCCGAACCCTGAAATTTTGACATTTTCGCCGTCGGCCAGCGCGTCGCTCATCATCGACAGGATGGTTTCCACCATCGTCAATGATTCAGACCGCGACAGACCGAGCTGCCGATTGAGCGCATCCGCTAGATCCGCGCGGGTGAGTGTTTTCATAGAGCGCACTTCGACCCCCGATCCAGTTGCTCACGTCCGAGTCGGAACTATATACAAAATAAGGACTTTGACAATCCGCGCGGCCACGCGAGCAAAGTTTTGTACTAAATCGCACAAACTGGGAAAATCTACCGGCGGCGCCGCCCATTTGTCACATGCGGATCAGGCTGGCGCCCCAGGTGAAACCGCCGCCCATGGCCTCCAGCATCACCAATTGCCCCGGTTTGATCCGCCCGTCGCGGACCGCAGTGTCCAGCGCCAGGGGAACGGAAGCCGCGGATGTATTGGCATGACGGTCCACGGTCATCACTACCTTATCCGACGGCATGTGCAGCTTGCGCGCGGTGGCTTCCAGGATGCGGGCATTGGCCTGATGCGGCACCAGCCAGTCGATGTCGCCTACTGCCAAGCCGACTTCGTCCAGCACTTCGCCCAACACCTGCGACAAATTGGTTACGGCGTGGCGGAACACTTCCCGGCCCTTCATCCGCAGCTTGCCGACGGTGCCGGTGGTGGATGGTCCGCCGTCGACGAACAGCAACTGGTTATGTGCGCCATCGGCATGCAGCCGTGTCGCCAGGATGCCGCGCTGGTTGGGCCCGTCAGTCAAGGCGTCCTGTTGCTGAGCCCTCAGCACCACCGCCCCGGCGCCATCGCCAAACAGCACGCAGGTTGCGCGATCGTCCCAGTCGAGGATGCGGCTGAAAGTTTCCGCGCCGATCACCAGCGCGCATTGGGCCATGCCTGTACGCAGCATCGAATCGGCCACGCCCAGCGCGTAGAGAAAGCCCGAACATACCGCCGCGACGTCGAAGGCGATGCCGCCATGACAGCCCAGTTCGTGCTGCACGATCGTGGCCGTCGCCGGAAAGGTCTGGTCAGGCGTGGCCGTGGCCAGCACGATCAGATCCACCGCCTTCGCATCGATCCCCGCTGCCGCCAGCGCGGCCCGCGCTGCCGCCGTCGCCAGCGACCCGGTAGTCTCGCCGTCTCCGGCGATGTAGCGGTAACGGATGCCGGTTCGCTCGACGATCCATTCATCGCTGGTGTCCAGCCGCTCCGCCAGCTCGGCATTGGCAACCCGGCGCGCGGGCAAGGCCGAACCGGTGCCGATTACCACCGAACGACGATTCATTTGCCCAATCCCATCATTTACCCAGGCACTTCATTTGCCAAATCCCATGGCCGCAGCCTCGGCAATCGACCGTTTGCCGCTCCAGTGACCAGAGCCCAGCCGCAACAGGTCGGCGGTAATATGTTCGGTCAGGTTTTCCTCCAGCAGCCGCGCGGTCAGCCCGATGGCATTGGCCACGCCCAATGCGCTGGCGCTGCCGTGGCTTTTGACGACGATGCCGCCCAGCCCCAGAAACACCGCGCCGTTGTGATTATTGGGATCGAGATGATGCCGCAGCAAATCGGTCGCAGGCCGCGAAATCAGAAAGCCGATCCTGGACCGCAGCGAACTGGCAAAACTGCGACGCAGCAGATCGGCCACGAAACGCGCCGTGCCCTCCACCGCCTTCAACGCGATATTGCCCGAGAAACCGTCGGTAACCACGACATCGACATCGCCGCGGCCCAGCTTGTCCGCCTCTATATAGCCTTCAAACGACATCGCCAGTTCGCCGCTGGCGGTCTTGAGCAGTTGAGCGGCGTCATGCAGCGTCTCGGTGCCTTTGTTGTCTTCGCTGCCGATATTGAGCAGGCGCACGCGGGGTTTCGCCCGACCGGTGACGATACTGGAATAAGCGGCGCCCATGATCGCGAATTGCACGAGATTGCGAGTGTCGCATTCGGTGTTCGCGCCCAGGTCGAGCATGACCACGTCGTTTTCGCCCAGCGTTGGCAACAATGCCGCCAGCGCCGGGCGGTCGATGCCCGGCATGGTGCGCAGCGACAGCTTGGCCATGGCCATCAGCGCGCCGGTATTGCCCGCGCTGACCACAGCGCCGGCCTCCCCGGTCTTGACTGCACTGATTGCCATGCCCATCGACGTGGTCTTGGCGCGGCGCAGCGCCTGGCTGGGCTTTTCATCACCGCTGACGACGTCGGCGGAATGCAGGATTTCGGAGGAGGCCCGCAGGTTGGGATGCTTTTCCAGCGCGCGTTCGATGCGGTCGGCATCGCCCACCAGCAGGAATTTGAACGCCTGATGCTCACGGCGCGCCAGCGCGGCGCCGGAAATCATCGTGCGCACGCCCTCATCGCCGCCCATCGCATCCACAGCGATACGCGGCAGACTCATCGACGTTCCCCCAAGTAGCGAAGCATGGCCCCCAAGAAGCGAATCATGGCCCCCAACAAGCGAACCATGCCCCCAGCAAGCGAACCCGGTTCGCCAAATACGACTTTAGACGGCGCTGGACGACAGGACCGCGCGACCGTTGTAATGACCGCATGAATTGCACAGATTATGCGGGCGCTTCAATTCGCCGCAATTGCCGCATTCGTGGAAAGCTTCCACTTTCAGCGCATCGTGGCTGCGACGCATGCCCCGGCGGGACGGCGATGTTTTTCTTTTGGGGACAGCCATTTCGGCACCTGTTCCTGCAAATTAAGCTTACGAAGAATAACGCCGTCAGATATACCGGGCTTGCAAAGCACAGGCTGGCCGGGCGGCGGCGAAGGCGCGCCTATAGCGGATTTCGCGTGCGTTGCAAGCGCCAGACCGCCATAGTCGGCGCAATCGCACGGGGGACGACCATGATATTGCAAACCACACTATGCCTGACGGCGGCAGCCGTTGTTATCAATTTATGGCTGGCGATGCGCATAGGCCGCTTGCGCTATGCACTCAAGGTGTCGGTGGGCGACGGCGGACAGGATCCGATCATTCGCCGGATGCGGGCACAAGCCAATTTCATCGAAAATGCGCCGCTTACGTTGCTGTTGTTCGGCCTGGTGGAGGCTAGCGGTGTTAGAGGTGCTTTGGGAGGCGGCATCTGGCTGGCGCCGCTGGGCGCGGTGTTCCTGATCGGCCGCGTAGCGCATGCCTATGGCATGGAAGACGACCCGCGGTTCAAGGCTGGGCGCGGCATCGGTATGATGACCACCATTCTGACGCAGCTTGTGCTGGTTATCGTGGGCGTGCTGATCGCGCTGGGCAGGCTTTAGTTTTACCGTTTAAGCTGGCGCCCCGCCAGGCCACCTCATAATTTACTATCGTGGGGGCGGCCGGGCGGGCGCGGGCTGGTACCGGCTCGACGCAAGTCGCAAAACTAGCCAAACGCTTTGTCCGCCACGAAGGGATTGGTTCGGCGTTCATGGCCAAAGGTGCTGACATTGCCATGGCCGGGCACGAACGTGACATCATCGCCCAACGGCCATAGCTTGCCAGTAATCGAATCGAGCAGGTGCTGGTGATTGCCGCGCGGGAAATCGGTCCGCCCGATCGAGCCCTGGAACAGCACGTCGCCAACCAGCGCCAGCCGTGACGGCTCATGGAAAAACACGACATGCCCCGGCGTATGGCCGGGGCAATGCACCACGTTGAGCGTCATGTCGCCCACCGTCACCGTATCGCCATCGTGCAGCCAGCGATCGGGTTCGAAACTTTCGCCCGGTAGCCCGTAGCGCCTGGCCGGATCATCGAGCGATTCGATCCAGAACCGATCTTCTTCCTGCGGACCCTCGATCGGCAGGCCGAGTTCCTTGGCCAGTACCCCGGTCATGCCGCAGTGATCCATGTGGCCGTGCGTCACCAGCAGCTTTTCGAGGGTAACGCCGTGGCGCGCTACCTCATCCTTGAGGCGATCGAGGTCGCCGCCAGCATCGACCAGCGCCCCGCGCATCGTTTTGGTGCACCAGATCAGCGAGCAATTCTGCTGGAACGCGGTAACGGGGACGATCGCCACGCGCATGGGCGGGCTTTGCGGCGGCTCGGGTTTGTCAGGCATGGCGCGGAGATGGCGAGAATGGCGGCGCAAATCAAGGCATCGCGTGGGGTGCTCATAAACGCCCGCTTTTCCAGACCACCCGGCCGATCACCGCCAGTTCATCGGGGGCAAGCTCGAATGGGCGATAGACCTGATTGTCGCTGATCAGCACGACGCGCGTGGGGTGGCCAAGATCGAGCCGCTTGACCAGCAGCGCATCGCCGACCCGCACGACATAGACGCCGTCGCGCAGCGCCCGCGCGGTGCGATCGACGAGGATTTCATCGCCATCGCGCAGGGTCGGCTCCATCGAATCGCCAGTCACCGCGATCGCGGTCAATTGCGCCGGATCGAGACCCTGCTGGCGGAGCCAATGGGTGGCGAAACGAAAGGCGCCGATCGGTTGGTCCTCGGCCGCGCCCGAACCAGCAAACGCACCGGGGCCAGCGGAAGCGCCCAGCGCCAGACGTGGGACATCCACCCAATCCTGGCGCACCCAATCCTCGTGGGGAGATTTGACGCGCGATTCGCTGTGGACGGAGGAATTTTCCTCCATTCCACCAAGCTCGGTTTCCGCGACATCGAAAAACCGCGCCAAGGTCCGCCGATCCGATTCTTCCAGGCGGCGCGGGCTGCCTTTGCGGACAAATTGCTGAAGATATGTCCCATTTCGGGAAATTAGGGCAGACAGCGCGGCCAGGCTAACCCCCCGCGCCATGGCCAGTTCGACGAGGCGCGCACGTGGATCGGGCTCATTCATGGCGCATCTGGCCCAATAGGAAATTTCCTAGACATTCCCCCTTTTGTCATGAACAAAGGAGGAACGCAACTAGCCGATTCGTGATCGCACCATTTCGAGCCTTAAGCCGGGGGAAGGTTCTGCCCGCTGGCGGAGCGCATTCACAAAAAGAACATTTGGTGAACATCTTTGTTAGGGATATATCATGCATTACGATCGCACCACGGGCCAGGATCGCACCACGTCAGCGTCGCCCGCCACCCTCCATTCGCTGCCCCGGCCTGCGCCCCGGGCCCGCCAGCCGTGGGGCCGTTTGCTGAAAGCCGTGCTCGATCTGGCCGGCGCAGAAGCCGTGCTCGTCCGCCATGTCGAGCATGACTGGGCCAGCGCCACCTTCACCGGCTCCAGCCACACCATCACCCTGTGCTTCACCGGTGCAGCGGCGGCAGCGGGCGAACAATTCATCGTCGCCCTGCCCGACCACGAATTCGTTATCCCCCGCTACCTGATCGCCGATGCCCAGATCCTTGCCGTCGACGACCGTCAATTGCCCGAACGCAAGCTGGTGGTCGAGGTGCAGTTGTTGTTGCTGGAACAGGCGTAATTTCTGCTTTCCTTTCCCCTCCTCTTCAGGGGAGGGGCAGTGAGACTTGGCGGCTCTTGCCGCCTAGTCGCAGCGGGGTGGGGTCTCTCCGCCAGACGCAACGTGGAGTCCGGAGGAGAGGCCCCACCCCTAACCCCTCCCCTGAAGGGGAGGGGGACTTGGTCAGCAACTCAATCGAGACGCCAATCCCAGCCCAGCGGGTCGCCGTCCATCACGTCCACGCCTTGGGCGGCCAGTTGGTCGCGCAAAGCGTCGGACGTAGCGAAATCTTTCGCCGCCCTTGCAGTGCGACGTTCAACTAAGATCGCCTCGATCTCCTCCTCACCGATCGCCGCGCCTACTGGCCTTCGCCGCAAATCGCTGCGGGTGAGGTTCATGAGGTCAAGCCCAAGAACGGAATCCATGGCCATCACAACTGCAAGGCGATCAGCGCAGAATTCTTCGACAGACCCAGGCTGATCAAAAAAATTCATGTCCAAAGCACCCACGTTGTTTAATGCAAGGGCATCCAAGAACGTCAACGCTTCCGGTGTATTGAGATCGTTTGACATTGATATTTCGAACTGGCCCAAAAGCTTAGCCGAAAACTGATCGTTTCCAGTACTGACCTTGGTTCCCGCCCGCGCCCGAAGCTTTTCAACCCCCATCACCAGCCGCTTCAACCGGGTCAGCGCCGCCCCCAGCCCTTCCCAACTGAATTCCAACTCGCTGCGGTAATGTGCTTGCAGGCACATCAGGCGGTAGGCCAGCGGGTGATAGCCCTTGTCGATCAGCAGTTGCAGCCGCAGGAACTCGCCGGACGACTTGCTCATCTTTCCAGACCGTTCGACCAGGAAGTTATTGTGCATCCACACCTGCGCGCCCGAATGGGCGGGCACGTCCAGGCTGCCGCAACCGCACCACGCCTGGTTCTGCGCGATTTCATTGGGATGGTGGATTTCGCGGTGATCGATGCCGCCGGTGTGGATGTCGAAGGGAAAGCCCAGCAATTCCCCCGACATCACCGAACATTCGAGATGCCAGCCCGGCGCGCCGCGCCCCCACGGCGAATCCCATTCCATCTGCCGCGTCTCGCCCGCCGGGGTCTTGCGCCAGATCGCGAAATCCTCGGGGTGGCGCTTGCCCTCGACCGGGTCGATCCGGCCTTCTCCCTCATCGGTTCGCGCGCGCGCCAATCGCCCGTAATCGGCCACGGTCGAAACGTCGAAATACAGTCCGCCGGGCAATTCGTAGCAATGCGCCTTGGCAATCCGTTCAGCAAATTCAATCATTTTCGGCACGTACTGGGTAGCGATCGACCAGTGCTTCGGCTGGCGGATGTTCAGCGCCGCGATGTCCGCCCAATAGGCCTGGGTATAATGCTCGGCGATGTCCCAGATCGACTGGGCATTGGCTTTGGCGGCCCGTTCCAGCTTGTCCTCGCCCGCGTCGGCATCGTCGGTCAGGTGCCCGACATCGGTGATGTTGATGACATGGGTGAGTTCATAGCCCTTGAAGCTCAGCGTCCGCCCCAGCACGTCGGCAAAGACATAGGCGCGCATATTGCCGATATGCGGGTAATTATAGACCGTCGGCCCGCAGGAATAGACGCGCGCCTCACCGGGATGGACGGGCTGGAAGGTTTCCAACTGGCGGGTCAGGCTGTTGAACAGCTTTAGCGAGGCATCGGTCATGCGCGCCGACTGACGCAAGCAGGCGCAGCCGTCAAGTTTGGGTCAACACTATCAATCGTCCTCGAACAACCCGGCCAATTGCTCGATCATCGTCCCGCCCAATTGCTCGACATCCATGATCGTCACCGCGCGGCGGTAATAGCGGGTGACATCGTGGCCGATGCCGATCGCCACCAATTGCACCGGCGATTGGCGCTCGATCCATTCGATCACCTTGCGCAAATGCTGTTCCAGATAGCTGGCGCTGTTGACGCTCAGCGTGGAATCATCGACCGGCGCGCCGTCCGAGATCACCATCAGGATGCGGCGGTCTTCGTCCCGCGCCAGCAACCGGCTATGCGCCCACAGCAGCGCCTCGCCGTCGATGTTTTCCTTGAGCAATCCCTCGCGCATCATCAGGCCCAGGTTCTTGCGCCCCCGACGATAGGGCTCATCGGCCTGTTTATAGACGATATGGCGCAGGTCGTTCAGCCGTCCCGGATGCGCCGGCTTGCCGCCGCTCAGCCAGTTTTCGCGGGCTTGCCCGCCCTTCCACGCACGGGTGGTAAAGCCCAGGATCTCGGTCTTGACCCCGCAGCGTTCCAGCGTGCGCGCCAGCACATCGGCGCTGATCGCGGCGATTGAAATCGGCCGTCCGCGCATCGAACCGGAATTGTCGATCAACAGCGTGACGACGGTATCCTTGAACTCGATCTCGCGTTCGACCTTGTACGACAGCGACTGGCCGGGCGACACCACCACCCTCGCCAACCGCGCGGCATCGAGCAGCCCTTCTTCCTGGTCGAAGTCCCAGCTCCGGTTCTGTTGCGCCATCAGCCGCCGTTGCAGGCGGTTGGCCAGCTTGGTGACGACGCCTTGCAGGCCTTTCAACTGCGCGTCGAGATAGGCGCGCAGCCGGGTCAGTTCCTCGTCGTCGCATAGCTCGTTGGCGCTGATCATTTCATCGAATTTTTCGGTCCACGCCTTGTAGTCGAAACCGTTCGGCACTTCGGTCCACGGACGATTGGGACGGACCGGCAGCATGCCTTCCTCGCCATCGTCGCCATCGTCCGCATCGCCGTCGTCCTCGCTGGCTTCGCTTTCCGACTCGCTGTCGCCTTCGTCGTCGCCTTCGCTGGCGCGGGCATCGGTTTCGGAAGGCTGCTGCTGTTCGCCCTGGTCGTTGCCGTCCTGCTCTTCTTCGGTATCCTCGTCGCCGTCCTGATCCTCGGTGTCGTCCGATGGCGGGTCAATGGGTTCGCTGCGGGTCAGTTCAAGATGCGCCAGCATTTCCAGTGTACGTTTACGGAATACCTGCTGATCGCCCAGCGCCCCTTCCAGCGCCGCAAAATCACCGTCGGCGCGGGCGTTGATCCAGCCGCGCAGCATGTCGACCCCGGCGCGCGCCGCTTCGGGCACCGCCTGCCCGGTCAGCCGCTCCCGCAGCAGCAGCGCCAGCGCCGATTGCACCGGCACGTCCTGGGGATTCGCGGCGCGGGTGATCGGATCGACGGCGATGTGCTGGTCGAAGGCGGCGCCCAGATTACCGCGCATACCGGCGTAATCGCGCGCGCCCAGAGCCTCGTAACGCACCGTCTCGACCGCATCATAACAGGCCCGCGCCATTGGCTCGACGGGCGCAAACCGGGCGTGCGCCGCGTCATTATGGTGACGCAGCCGCAGCGCAAAGCTGTCGGCAACCCCGCGCGCCGCCATCGCCGCATCATGCGGCAGGCTGCGACCCGGCATGGGTACGCGAAACGCCTTGCCCGACTGGCTGGGCGCGTCGGCGGTCCAGGTGACCTCCACCTCGGGATCATGCGCAATCGCCCGCGCGGCGCCGGTCAGCACGCCCTTGAAGCGGTCGAGAGGAGTTTCTTCAGCCAAACAAAATTCCGCTTAGATTGTCTGGCCCGTCTTCGCCCAGTCGGCCAGGAAACCTTCGATGCCCTTATCGGTCAAGACATGCTTGAACAGCCCGCGAATCACGGCGGGCGGCGCGGTCATCACGTCGGCGCCGATGCGGGCGCTTTCCAGCACGTGGATGCCGTGACGGACGCTGGCGACGAGGATTTCGGTGGCGTAGGCATAATTATCATAGATGAGCCGGATGTCGCGGATCAATTCCATGCCGTCGAAGCCGTTGTCATCGTGGCGCCCGACGAAGGGCGAGATGAAGCTGGCCCCGGCCTTGGCCGCCAACAGTGCCTGATTGGCCGAAAAACACAGCGTCACATTGACCATGGTGCCGTCGCCGGTCAGCTTCTTGCAGGTCTTCAGCCCGTCGATGGTCAGCGGCACCTTAATGCAGACATTGTCCGCTATGCGGCGCAGAATTTCGGCTTCGCGCATCATTCCGGCGTGATCGAGCGCGATCACTTCGGCGCTGACCGGGCCATGCACCAGCGCGCAAATTTCCTTGGTCACCTCCTTGAAGTCCCGGCCCGCCTTGGCGATCAGCGTGGGATTGGTGGTGACGCCATCCAGCAGCCCGGTGGCGGCGAGATCGGCGATTTCAGCGGTGTCGGCGGTATCGACGAAGAATTTCATGCAGGTTTCTCGTTTTGTGCGAGGAGCGATTCTGGCCCTGCTTATATGCACGCCGGGCCGCAGGACCAAGCCCTCTCGCCCCCTGTCGCTAAGTGGCAGTTCCCGCCTATAGGGGCGCGATGCAACGTGCCCGCCTGATCGTCTTCAACGCCGCCCTGGGCGTGCTCGATTACCGGGTGCCGGCGGGCATGGCGGTGGAGCCGGGCACGGTGGTGATTGCGCCGCTGGGGCCGCGCCAGATTTTGGGCATCGTCTGGGAACGCGAACGCTTGCCGGGCGAGGAAATCGCCGATTCGCGGTTGCGCGCGCTGATCGCGGTGGTGCCGGTGCCGCCGCTGGCCGCGCCGCTGCGCCGGTTGATCGAATGGACCGCCGATTACTACTGCACCGCGCCCAGCAGCGTCGCGCGGATGGCGCTGGCCAGCACGGCAGCGTTACAGGGTGGCCGAACGATGACCGAGTACCGGTTGAGCGATACGGAACCGACCCGCTTGACCCCCCAACGCGCCGCCGCGATGGACGCGCTGGCGGGGGAACAAGGCACGATTCGCGAGTTGGCGGAACGGGCCGGAGTATCGGACGGCGTGTTGCGCGGCATGGTTAACGCGGGGTTGCTGGAGCCGGTGACCGTCGATCTCGACCGACCTTATGCTCATGCGCAGCCCGATTTTGCCGTCCCAAGGCTGGAGGAAGCTCAGCGCGCCGCCGCGCAAATCCTGGTGAGCGCTGTGATCGCGGGCGAATACCAGCCGTTCCTGCTCGATGGAGTCACCGGATCGGGCAAGACCGAATGTTATTTCGAAGCCATCGCCGAAGCCATCCGGCTGGACCGGCAAGTGCTGGTGCTGCTGCCCGAGATCGCGCTGACCGAGAATTTCCTGCGGCGCTTTGCCACCAGGTTCGGCGCCCCGCCAGTGCTGTGGCATTCCGCGCTGAAATCCGCCGAACGCCGCCGCGCATGGCGCGCTATCGTCAGCGGCGAAGCGCAGGTGGTGGTCGGCGCACGGTCGGCGCTGTTCCTGCCCTATGCAGGGCTGGGGCTGATCGTGGTCGACGAAGCGCATGAAATCGCCTTCAAGCAGGACGAGGGCGTCAGATATAATGCGCGCGACGTCGCCGTCATCCGCGCCCGATTCGAAGGCATTCCGGTGGTTCTGGCCAGCGCCACCCCGGCATTGGAAAGCCTGCATCTGGCGGAAACCGGGGTCTATCGCAAGATCGACCTGCCCGACCGTTTCGGCGGCGCGACCATGCCCGAAATCACCGTCATCGACTTGACCGTCGAGCCGCCCGAGCGTGGGCATTGGCTGTCGCCGCGTCTGGTGGCGGCGATGCGCGAGCGCATTGCGCGCGGCGAACAGACGCTGCTGTTCCTCAACCGACGGGGCTATGCGCCGCTGACCTTGTGCCGGCATTGCGGCTATCGCTTTCAATGCACCAATTGCAGCGCGTGGCTGGTCGAGCACCGCTTGTCGCGGCGGCTGGCCTGCCACCATTGCGGCCATGAGGAACCACGGCCCGACGCCTGCCCCGAATGCGCCACCCCCGATTGCCTGGTGGCCTGTGGTCCGGGAGTCGAACGCATCGCCGACGAGGTGGCGGGACTGGCGCCCGACGCGCGGGTGGCGCTGGCGACCTCCGACACGCTCAACAGCCCGGCGCGCATCGGCGCCTTTGTCGCGGCGGCGGAAAGCGGCGAAATCGACGTCATCATCGGCACGCAACTGGTGACCAAGGGCTATCATTTCCCCGAACTGACGCTGGTGGGCGTGATCGACGCGGATCTGGGGCTGGAAGGCGGCGATTTGCGCGCGGGCGAACGCAGTTACCAGCAGATCGCGCAGGTTTCGGGCCGCGCCGGCCGCGCATCCAAACCCGGCGAAGTGCTGATCCAGACGCGCCACCCCCGCGCCTCCGTCATCGCCGCGCTGGCCTCGGGCAACCGCGATTCGTTCTATGCCGCCGAGGCGGCGTCCCGGCGCGATGCCGGGGCGCCGCCGTTCGGGCGCTGGGCCGCGATCATCGTCTCCGCCCCCGACGAGGCGGAGGCGCGCGACGCGGCGCGCTCGATCGGCGCGCTGCGGCCCAACCTGCCCGACGTGATGATCCTGGGCCCCGCCCCCGCGCCGATGACGCTGCTGCGCGGTCGCTTTCGTTACCGCCTGCTCATCAACGCCCGGCGCTCGGCCCATCTGCAAGACGTGATCCGGGGTTGGTTGGGGCCCTTGCGGTTTCCGGCAGCGGTGCGGGTGGCGGTGGATATCGATCCGTATAGTTTTGTGTGAGTAATCCTCGTCTGCTGCGCGCTAGAGCAACCTGCGCTAAATCTGGTCCACACCCCGTCCGTGCTGAGCTTGTCGAAGCATTGTCTTTGCTCTTCTTGCGCTTCGCCCAGTCTCAAGAAAGAAATGCAGCCATTCGACAAGCTCTGGGTAGACGAGTTTGGTGGGCAATTGGCATTAAGCTCGGCGCATTAAATACGCTATATATGTATAGTAAAATTGTGTTTTGGTGCAAGCTTGGTTAAGTCTTAACGAATAATCACGATCCGCGCGCCCACCGCATCTCCGACTTCGCGCCATTGCCGGTCCGCAGTCAGTGCTGGCACCCATCACGGATCGATAGCGCCAGGCAAAACCGATCTCCCAGCGACAAACCGGCGCTTGCAGTCAGGCACGAAGCTTGCCAGCCGCAACGGCCAGCCCTGCGTCGGCGGCGGCCACGGTTACGGGAAGCGGTCGCAGCATCGCCGCCACTTCCTGCGGCGGCATGCCCAGATGGATGAAGTGGCTCACCACCTCGGCCCAATTGACCGCACTGATCCGCGCCTCGGCCAGCACTTCCACAACCTGCGCCGCGCCCGGTTCGTCTTTCAGCAGTGCGAGCAAAGCGGAGGCGTCGAGGACGCATGCGCTCATTCGCCGCTATCCGAACGCCGGTTGGCGAGAAAGGCATCGACCGAGGCCTCGGGCTTGCCTCCGGTATATTTCCGGGCCAGCGCCTGGGCATGGGCGACTGACTGAGCCAATGTGCGCAGAAAAACACCGTCCTCGGTTTCTTCCACGAGCAGCGCGCCGCCTCCGCCGAGCCCGAGCCGCTTGCGGATGTCGGCGGGCAGGCTCATTCGGCCATTGGCGGTAATGGTAATTTGAACAGTCATGGCGCGTTCCCGATAATGGGTCACAATAATCCGCATATGACACAAATTTGCTTATGCGTCATTAGCCGTCATTTGAGACCTGCGCGCGCCGCTCCTTCCCTTTTCAACAGCTCTTCCTTGATCTCCAGCCCATAGGCATAGCCGCCGAGGCTGCCGTCGCTGCGGATGACGCGGTGGCAGGGGACGAGCACGGCGACCGGGTTGGCGCCGTTGGCCGATCCCGCCGCGCGCACCGCGCCGGGCTTGCCGACGGCGGCGGCGATCTGGGCATAGCTGCGGGTTTCGCCAGCAGGAATGCGCCGCAACTCGCGCCACACTGCCTCCTGAAAGGCGGTGCCCCGGACATCGAGCGGGATTGACGCGCTGGTGCCGGGGCGTTCGACCGCCGCCACCACTTGCGCCAGCAACGCTGCGAAATCACTGCCACCCTCGACCAGTTCGGCCTCGGGAAAGCGCGCGGCCAATGCCTCGCGGTCCTCATGGAACGCCAAGCGGCACACGCCCGTGTTGGTCGCGGCGACCAGCATCGGCCCCAAGGAGGTCGCCACCACCGCCCAGCGGATGGTCACGCCGCGCCCGCCCTGCGCCCAGGCCGAAGGCGTCATACCCAGCCGCCCGCCCGCGTCCGCATAGAAGCGTGAGGAGGCACCATAACCAGCCTCGTACAGCGAATCCGTTACCGTTCCCGGTCCACTTAATGCCTCCTGCACCCGCTCGACCCGCAAGGCGCGCGCATAGGCCGAGGGTGACAAACCGGTGGCGCGCACAAACAACCGCTGGAAATGGGCGGGCGAATAGCCTGCGGCATCGGCCAACTGCGTCAACGCCAGCGGCGCCTCAGCGACCTTGATCGCGGCGATGGCGGCCAGCACTGCCAGGTCATCACGCCGGACATCATCGGGTCGGCACCGCAGGCATGCGCGCAATCCCGCCCCGCGCGCATCGGCACCATCGCGGTAAAAGCGGACATGGCGCCGGTCGGCATGCCGCGCCGGGCAAGACGGGCGGCAATAGATTCCGGTGCTGGCGACGCCGAACACGAATTGCCCATCGCAGCGGCGATCCCGCTCCAGCACCGCCAGCCAGCGCGGATCGTCGGGGCTGGCGCAAGCAGGCAAGTGGGCAGGTTCACGCGTCATCGCCGGGCAATTCATGGCAGTCCTCCTTCGCGATGCAAGCCCTGGATCATCTGCGCCCTCATGCGCTTCCCGAAACCTGCGCCCAAACAAAATACCTGGACGGACCCCAGCGGGTGCAGCAGGTTTTGCGGTTGCCGCGTATCCCTTACCTTGCATCGCGGCAAAATGCTCGCTATGCGCGCCCCCGTCTGGGGGAGGCTGGAGTTCGCGCCAGCGCCCGCCATTTCAAGCATTCTGGCGCCGCCATCCGGCGCGCTGCCGACCGGTCAAACGAGGGAACCGATACGCGTGGAGAATTCCGCCGGCATAACCGCCAGCCTGCAGGGGCGTTACGCTTCGGCCCTGTTCGACCTCGCCCGGGAGCAGAACTTTGTGTCCGCGGTCGAGGCTGATCTCGATCAGCTTGGCGCGGCGTTGGCAGCCACTCCCGATTTCGCCGATTTGATTCGCAACCCGATGGTTGGCCGCGAAGCCGCCGCGAAAGCCACCGACAGCGTCGCCGGTTTGCTCGGCCTTTCCCCGCTCACCCGGCAATTCCTGGGCGTGCTGGCTGCCAATGGCCGGCTGGCGGCCCTGCCCCGCATCATCACCGCCTTTGCCGCGATCGCCGCCGCATCGCGCGGTGAAGTCAGCGCCGACGTCACCACCGCGCATCCGCTCAACGATACGCAACTGGCGCAACTCGCCGAAAAATTGCGGCTGCGCCAAGGAAAGCCGGTCAAGATCCGCGCGCATGTCGATCCCGAAATCCTCGGCGGGCTGGTCGTCAAGATCGGCAGTCAGCAGCTCGACAGCTCGATCCGTACCCGTCTCAACACCCTCGCCCAAGTCATGAAAGGCTAGGGTGTGTTGAGATTTGTCCCATGCCGGGCTGCGAACGGCCGCTTTCTGCGCTTCCGGTGCTCACGGCCCAAACGGCCGCTGCGCTCCGGTTCTCGAAATCAGCCATTCTCGCTCCAGCCTGGGCCAAATCACAACACACCCATGCCCTCGAAGCATAAAATTCGTTGAAAGGCTGAACATGGAAATCCGTGCCGCAGAAATCTCCAAGGTCATTCGCGACCAGATCGCCAATTTCGGCACCGAGGCGCAAGTCACGGAAGTCGGATCGGTGCTGTCGGTCGGCGACGGCATCGCCCGCATCCACGGGCTCGATAATGTCCAGGCTGGCGAAATGGTCGAATTCGCCAATGGCGTGAAGGGCATGGCGCTCAATCTGGAAGCCGATAACGTCGGCGTCGTGATCTTCGGCTCGGACTCGGCGATCCGCGAAGGCGATCAGGTCAAGCGCACCGGCACCATCGTCGATGTTCCCGTCGGCAAGGGCCTGCTGGGCCGCGTGGTTGATGGACTGGGCAATCCGATCGACGGCAAGGGCCCGATCGTGGCTGACAAGCGTATGCGCGTCGAAGTCAAAGCGCCCGGCATCATCCCGCGCCAGTCGGTGTCGGAGCCGGTGCAGACCGGGCTGAAAGCGATCGACGCGCTGGTGCCGGTGGGTCGCGGCCAGCGCGAATTGATCATCGGTGATCGCCAGACCGGCAAGACCGCCGTCGCCATCGATACCTTCATCAACCAAAAAGACGCCAATGCGGGCGATGACGAGAAGAAGAAGCTCTATTGCATCTATGTCGCGATCGGCCAGAAGCGTTCGACCGTGGCCCAGATCGTCCGCCAGCTCGAAGAAAACGGCGCGATGGAATACACCATCGTCGTCGCCGCGACTGCTTCGGAGCCCGCGCCGCTGCAATATCTGGCCCCCTATACCGGCGTCACCATGGGCGAATTCTTCCGCGACAATGGCATGCATGCGCTGATCGTTTATGACGATCTGTCGAAGCAGGCAGTCGCCTATCGCCAGATGTCGCTGCTGCTGCGTCGTCCTCCGGGTCGCGAAGCCTATCCGGGCGATGTGTTCTACCTGCACTCCCGCCTGCTGGAACGCGCCGCCAAGATGAACGAAGCGCTGGGCGGCGGTTCGCTGACCGCGCTGCCGATTATCGAGACGCAGGCGGGCGACGTTTCGGCCTATATTCCGACCAACGTGATTTCGATCACCGACGGGCAGATCTTTTTGGAAACCGGGCTGTTCTATCAGGGCGTCCGCCCGGCGATCAACGTCGGCCTGTCGGTGTCGCGCGTGGGTTCGGCGGCGCAGACCAAGGCGATGAAGTCGGTGTCGGGCTCGATCAAGCTGGAACTGGCGCAGTACCGCGAAATGGCCGCCTTCGCCCAGTTCGGTTCGGACCTCGACGCCTCGACGCAAAAGCTGCTCAATCGCGGCGCGCGCCTGACCGAATTGCTCAAGCAGGCGCAGTTCTCGCCGTTGCCCTTCGAGGAGCAGACGGTATCGATCTTTGCCGGTACCCAAGGCTATCTCGACACGGTCGACGTCAAGCAGGTGACCGCATACGAAGCGGAGATGCTGAGCTATATCCGGTCCGAACACCCCGGCATCCTGACCGCCATCCGCGACAGCAAGGCGCTGGGCGATGGGCCGAAGGGGGATCTGAAGGCGGCGTTGGATACTTTTGGTCGTCAGTTCGCCTGATTTGAAATCGGAGATAGCGGTCCATGGCCTCGCTTAAGGAACTAAAAGGGCGGATCAACTCGGTCAAATCGACCCAGAAGATCACCAAGGCCAAGCAGATGGTCGCCGCCGCAAAACTGCGCAAGGCGCAGGCCGCTGCCGAAGCCGCGCGTCCCTATGCGACGCGGCTGGCGGCAGTCATGGCCTCCATAGCAGCGCGCGTGACGGTCAGCGAAAGCTCGCCCAGGCTGCTGTCGGGCACCGGCAAGGACCAGGTCCAACTGCTGGTTGTCGCCAATTCCGACAAGGGGCTGGCGGGTGCGTTCAATGCCAACATCGTCCGCGCCGCGCTGGTCAAGGCGCGCGAGTTGACTGCGGCTGGCAAGACCGTGCAATTCTACCTGATCGGTCGCAAGGGCCGCGCCCCGATCAAGCGCGCTTATCCCGACGCCAGGATTTATCACTTCGACACCACCGCCGTCCGCGAACCCGGCTATGCCGAAGCCGAAGCCGTGGTTGCCGAGCTTGAGGCGCTGTACAAGGACGGCAAGTTCGACGTCGCGCATCTGTTCTATTCGAAGTTCCGCAGCGCGCTGGTGCAGATCCCGACCGAACAGCAGATCATCCCCGTCCCGGCGCCGCAAGCCGCAGCCGAGGTGACGGTTGGCGGAGCGGTCGTGGAATACGAGCCAGACGAGGAGGAAATCCTCGCCGCGCTGCTGCCGCGTTATCTGAAGACGCAGTTGTTCGGCGCGCTGCTCGAAAACATGGCGTCCGAACAAGGCGCGTCGATGACCGCGATGGACAACGCCACGCGCAATGCCGGCGAACTGATCACCAAGCTGACCATCCAGTACAATCGCAGCCGCCAGGCCGCGATCACGACTGAACTGATTGAAATTATCGCTGGCGCTGAGGCGCTTTAGGGGTTGAGATGACTTCGGCAAAAGAAATCAAGTCGAAGGATTCTTGGGGCCATTGGCTCCAAACCCCGTTCCTTTTTCGTTGCGCTTCAATTCGGCGCAGCACAACGCCGCAGCGCCGCAGGCTGTATAACCGCTTCGCGGAAGGAAATAGCGCCGGGGTTGTGCGCAACAAAAATTCCGGGGAGCGCGAGGGGTTTGCCCCTCGTATCCCTTCCCTATCTCAAAACACCTAAAATACGACACTCAAGGAACTAACATGGCCACCGCTTTCGCATCCACCGAAACCTCTACTGGCAAGATCAGCCAGGTCATCGGCGCCGTCGTCGATGTCAGCTTTACCGGCGAATTGCCGGCGATCCTGACCGCGTTGGAAACCGACAACAACGGCAACCGGCTGGTGCTCGAAGTGGCGCAGCATCTGGGCGAAAACATCGTCCGCACCATCGCCATGGACACCACCGACGGTTTGACCCGCGGCCAGCCGGTGCGCGACACGGGTGCGCAGATTTCGGTGCCGGTCGGCCCCAAGACGCTGGGCCGCATCCTCAACGTCATCGGCGAACCGATCGACGAACGCGGCCCGGTCGGCAACGAACGCCGCATGCCGATCCACGCCAAGGCCCCTGAATTCGTCGATCAATCGACCGAAGCGGCGATTTTGGTGACCGGCATCAAGGTCATCGACTTGCTCGCGCCTTATGCGCGCGGCGGCAAGATCGGCTTGTTCGGCGGCGCTGGCGTCGGCAAGACCGTGCTGATCCAGGAATTGATCAACAACATCGCCAAGGGCCACGGAGGCGTTTCGGTGTTCGCTGGCGTCGGTGAACGCACCCGCGAAGGCAACGACCTCTACCACGAATTCCTCGACGCCGGGGTCATCGCCAAGGACGCCGACGGCAACGCCACCTCGGAAGGTTCCAAGGTTGCGCTGGTGTTCGGCCAGATGAACGAGCCGCCGGGCGCGCGTGCCCGCGTCGCGCTGTCGGGCCTGACCATGGCCGAATATTTCCGCGACGACGAAGGCCAGGACGTGCTGTTCTTCGTCGATAACATCTTCCGCTTCACCCAGGCAGGGTCCGAAGTGTCGGCGCTGCTGGGCCGTATCCCCTCGGCGGTGGGCTATCAGCCAACGCTGGCGACCGACATGGGCGCGCTCCAGGAACGCATTACCTCGACCAACAAGGGTTCGATTACCTCGGTCCAGGCGATCTATGTGCCCGCCGACGATTTGACCGATCCGGCGCCAGCCGCCTCGTTCGCGCACCTTGACGCGACCACCACGCTGAACCGCGCGATTTCAGAGCTGGGCATTTATCCGGCGGTCGATCCGCTCGATTCGACCAGCCGCGTGCTGACCCCTGCCGTGGTCGGACAGGAGCATTACGAGACCGCCCGCCGCGTCCAGGAAACGCTGCAGAAGTACAAATCGCTGCAGGACATCATCGCCATTCTGGGCATGGACGAGCTGTCGGAAGAGGACAAGCTGACCGTCCAGCGCGCCCGCAAGATCCAGCGCTTCCTGTCGCAGCCGTTCCACGTCGCCGAAGTGTTCACCGGCATCTCCGGCAAATTCGTCCAGGTCGAGGATACCGTGCGCTCATTCAAGGCGGTGGTTGACGGCGAATACGATCACCTCCCCGAAAACGCTTTCTACATGGTCGGCGGCATCGACGAGGCCATCGCCAAGGGCAAGAAGCTGGCCGAAGAGGCATAATATGGCGCTGCATTTCGAACTCGTTACGCCGGTCCGGCTGGTCCGCTCCGAGGACGTCTACATGGTCGTGGTCCCCGGCACCGAAGGCGAGTTCGGCGTGCTGGAAGGCCACGCGCCGTTCATGTCCACCGTCCGCGACGGCGCAGTGAAGGTCTATAAGAACATGGGCGGCGCGCCTGAAGAAATCATCGTCCAGGGCGGTTTCGCCGAAGTGACCCCGCAAGGCATCACCGTTCTGGCCGAACACGTCGAGGGTTGACCGTATATCTCCCCTCCCCTTTAGGGGAGGGGCCGGGGGTGGGGTCTATCGTTTGTGTCCAAGGTTGCGCCCGGACACAAACCCCAACCCAACCCCTGAAGGAGAGTGGCTTTAAGGCCTGGACGCTTCGGCCCAACCCAGCATCACCCCATCGTTAGCACTTCCTAAAAGCTTCCCGCCTATCGCCTTCGTTAGCCGTGTTTCCAGCACGGCGCTCGTCAAGGACCGGTAGACAATGAATGCTTTCGGGCGACGCAATAGCTTGGGCATCGGCAATGGTGGGACGCCGGGCGACAAGCCACAGTTCGGCGTCGCGCGACCGATGAAGGGCGGGCCTGGCACCGCCCCGCAACCGAACGGCGCCGACGCGCCCCCGGTGATGCCCAGGGACGGCGGCCAGTTTCCATCGCTGCCCGGCATCGATGACAGTTTCGACTTGTCGATGGAGCCCGGCACCCCGCTGTCCGAGGCCATGACGCGACTTTCGGACCGTGCGAACGCCGTCAACGAAACCCCCAAGGGTGCCGAAGGCTTCGAAGCATCGGTCCACAAGATCAAGGAACAGGTGCTGCCGCGCCTGCTGGAACGGGTCGATCCCGAAGCAGCCGCCACGCTGACCAAGGAAGAACTGGCAGAGGAATTCCGCCCGATCACCTTCGAAGTGCTGGCCGAACTCAAGATCAACCTCAATCGCCGCGAACAATTCGCGCTGGAAAAAGTGCTGATCGACGAGCTGCTGGGCTTCGGCCCGCTAGAAGAATTGCTGAGCGACCCCGACGTCACCGATATCATGGTCAACGGCCCCGACCAGACCTACATCGAAAAGGGCGGCAAGCTAACCCTCTCGACCGTGCGTTTCCGCGATGAACAGCATTTGTTCCAGATCGCCCAGCGCATCGTCAACCAGGTCGGGCGCCGCGTCGACCAGACGACGCCGCTGGCCGACGCCCGGCTGAAGGACGGCAGCCGCGTCAATGTCATTGTCCCGCCGCTATCCTTGCGCGGAACCGCCATCTCGATCCGCAAATTCTCTGAAAAACCGATCACCATCGATATGCTGAAAGGCTTCGGCTCGATGAGCGAAAAGATGGCCACCGTGCTCAAGATCGCCGGGGCATCGCGGATGAACGTCATCATTTCAGGCGGTACCGGCTCGGGCAAGACCACCATGCTCAATGCCTTGTCCAAAATGATCGACCCCGGCGAGCGGGTGCTGACCATCGAGGACGCGGCGGAATTGCGCCTGCAACAACCGCACTGGCTGCCGCTCGAAACCCGCCCGGCCAACCTCGAAGGGCAAGGCGCGGTCACCATCGGCGATCTCGTTCGCAACGCATTGCGCATGCGGCCGGACCGGATCATCCTGGGCGAAATTCGCGGGGCCGAGTGCTTCGATTTGCTGGCGGCGATGAACACCGGCCACGACGGCTCGATGTGCACGGTCCACGCCAATTCCCCGCGCGAATGCCTGGGCCGCATGGAAAACATGATCCTGATGGGCGACATCAAGATCCCCAAGGAAGCGATCTCTCGCCAAATCGCCGAATCGGTCGATCTCATCGTCCAGGTCAAACGCCTGCGCGACGGCTCGCGCCGCACCACCAACATCACCGAGGTGATCGGCATGGAAGGCGATGTGATCATCACCCAGGAATTGTTCAAATTCGAATACGTCGACGAAACCGCCGATGGCAAGATCATCGGCGAATTCCGCGCCGCCAGCCTGCGCCCCTATACGCTGGAAAAAGCACGCCAATTCGGGTATGATCAAGCCTATCTGGAGGCGTGCCTTTAGGTTTTAAGGCAGGGGTGGTGCGTTACAAAAAATGCCGGGGAGCGCGAGGGGCTTCCTCGCATCTTAGCCTCCGCCTTTACCTGAATTAGGCCCGCACCTCTCCCATTCCGCTCTGGCCCACCACCCCGATCCCCGCCTCGTTCCAGCGCAGTGTTTTCAGCACGGTTTCGACGATATGCGGGGCGTTGAGGCGGGCGGTGTCGTATTGCTGGTCGGGGCTGTCGTGGTCCTGGAAGATGTCGGGCAGGCGCATGGTGCGGATTTTCAGGCCCGCATCCAGC
>JALYHR010000036.1 GCA_030776465.1 Pseudomonadota bacterium | reverse complement strand
ACAGCCACGGTAAGTCCCAATCCCCGGAGTGAGCGCAAAACTCACCGGTCCGTGCGCGACTGCTGCCGGCAGGTTGCGGATCATCACCCGCCTGATCGCTATGGCCGGGCTGCTGGTGGTGGCGCTGATGGGCTTCCATGTCTGGAAATGGGCCGGGGCGCGCAATCCCTGGCCGCGCCGGTTTCTCGGCGGTATCGCTAAAATCGCGGGAGTACGCATCCGCACCACCGGCAGCGCCGTCCATGGACGCTTGCTGATACTTGCCAATCACGTTAGCTGGATCGACATTCCGGCGCTGGCCGCGGCGACGGGAACGGCCTTCGTGGCGCATGACGGGTTGGCTGGCATCCCCTTGCTCAAATGGCTATGCGATATGAACGACACCGTTTTCGTCGCCCGCCATGATCGCGCCAGCATCGCCGCCCAGGTCCAAACGCTGCGCATGGCGCTGTCGGAAAAGCACGCGATCACCGTATTCCCCGAAGGCACGACCAGTGACGGTACCGGGCTGCGGCCGTTCAAAAGCGCATTGCTGGCGGCGCTCGATCCGCTGGCGCAGGGCATTACCGTGCAACCCGTCTGGCTCGATTATGGGCCGCAGGCACCGGTCATTGCCTGGGTCGGCGACGAACCCGGCGTGACCAGCTTCCTGCGCATTCTCGCCCGCGCCCAGCCGGTGGATTTGACACTTCACTTTCTGGCGCCGCTGACCGCGCCGACATTGGTCAACCGCAAGACCATGGCGTCGGCAGCGCGCGAGGCGATTGCGTCGGCCATGAACCGGGCGCCTCTTCAAAAACCGCAAGAACTAACCTAAGGGCTGCCGACCATGGCCAAAACCCCGCAAACCTATCGCGTCAAAAGCTTCGGCTGTCAGATGAACGTCTATGATGGCGAACGCATGTCCGAATTGCTCGATGCGACCGGGCTGACGGCGGCCACCGAGGGCGCAAACGCGGACCTGGTCGTGCTCAACACCTGCCACATTCGCGAAAAGGCGGTCGACAAGGTCTATTCCGATATCGGTCGGCTGCGGCGCGACGATGGCACCAACCCGCTGATCGCGGTTGCGGGCTGCATCGCCCAAGCCGAGGGCGAGGAAATCATGACCCGCGCGCCAGCGGTGCGGATCGTGGTCGGACCGCAAGCCTATCACCGCTTGCCCGAGATGCTGGCCCGTGCTGGCCGGGGCGAGCGCGTGACCGACACCGACATGCCCGCCGCGACCAAGTTCGACGCGCTGCCGCCGCGCCGCAAGGTCGGACCCGCAGCTTTCCTGACCGTCCAGGAAGGCTGCGACAAGTTCTGCACCTATTGCGTGGTGCCCTATACGCGCGGCGCCGAAATATCACGTAGTTTCAGATCACTGATTGATGAAGCTGAGAAGTTGGTGGAAGCTGGCGCACGCGAGATCACGCTGCTGGGCCAGAACGTCAACGCCTGGGCCAGCCAGGATGACAAGGGCCGCACCATCGGCTTGGATGGCCTTGTTCGCGCGCTGGCCACCCTGCCAGATCTGGCGCGCATCCGCTATACCACCAGCCACCCCAACGACATGAGCGACGGCCTGATCGCTGCCCATGGCGAGGTCGAAAAGCTCATGCCGTTCCTGCATTTGCCGGTGCAATCGGGCAGCGACCGGGTGTTGCGCGCCATGAACCGCAGCCACACCACCGACAGCTATCTGAAAATATTGGACCGCGTGCGCGCCGTCCGTCCCGACATCGCCTTGTCCAGCGACTTCATCGTCGGCTTTCCCGGTGAAACCGACGCAGAATTTGCCGAAACCCTGGACCTGATCGACGCCGTCGGCTTCGCGCAATGCTACAGCTTCAAATACAGCCCTCGCCCCGGCACCCCCGCTGCAACCATGCCCGGCCAGATCGCCGCCACGGTGATGGACGAAAGGCTCCAGCGCCTGCAAGCCCATGTCAGTCGCGGCCAGCTCGCCTATAATCAGCAATCGGTCGGGCGTAGCTGCGACGTCCTGATCGAACGGCGGGGCAAACTGCCGGGGCAATGGCTGGGCAAATCGCCGTGGCTGCAATCGGTGCATGTCATCGACGATCTCGCGATTGGCGATCTCGTCCAGGTCGAACTGACGGAGGCTTTTCCAAGTTCCCTGGCCGGGGTAGTGAAGGGTTAAGCTATGTCGATCGCTACCCCCGGTTATTCGCCTGCTCATGGTGCCGGATCACTTCCTGAATGATGAAGCGCAGGAATTTCTCGCCGAAATCGGGGTCGAGTTGCGCTTCGCTGGCCAGTTTGCGCAAACGCTCGATCTGGCTGTCCTCGCGTGCGGGGTCGGAGGCGGGCAAGGCATGCTCGGCCTTGTACGCACCCACGGCCTTGGTGATGCGAAACCGCTCGGCCAGTATGTGGATCAGCGCGGCATCGATATTGTCGATGCTGGCGCGATAGCTGGCCAGGACGGCATCGGCGGCTTTGGGTGATGCGGAAGTCGCCTCGGTGAAAGCGGAAGTCTGGTGTTTCTCAGCCATGATGAAGCCGCTAGCACGACCGGGCACCCGATTCCAAGCTTGCCTTCGCGGCAGCCTACGCGCAATGCGCGAGCCATGACTGCCCAGATCATCCCGCTGAGCCCCAATCGGCATGAACCTTCGCTGGACCCGATCCTGGTCTTGACTGCTGCCGACATGAATGCCGTCAACGCCGTGATCCTCGAACGGATGCAAAGCGAAATACCACTGATCCCGAGCTTGGCCGGGCACCTGATCGCCGGTGGCGGCAAGCGGATGCGGCCGATGCTGACGCTGGCCGGGGCCGCGCTGTGCGATTATCAGGGCGCGCGGCACCACAAGCTGGCAGCGGCGGTCGAATTCATTCACACCGCCACGCTGCTGCATGACGATGTCGTTGACGGCTCCGACTTGCGGCGCGGCAAGGCCACCGCCAACATCGTGTTCGGCAATCCGGCGACAGTGCTGGTCGGCGATTTCCTGTTCAGCCGAGCCTTTGAACTGATGGTCGAGGATGGCAGCCTCAAGGTTCTGAAAATCCTGTCGCATGCCTCCGCCGTGATCGCCGAGGGCGAGGTCGACCAGTTGACCGCGCAGCGCCACGTCGAAACCAGCGAGGAACGCTATCTTTCGATCATCGGCGCCAAGACCGCCGCGTTGTTTGCGGCCGCCTGCAAGATCGGCGCGGTCGTGGCCGAACGCGGCGAGGCCGCCGAACGCGCGCTGGAGGATTACGGCCGCAACCTGGGCATCGCTTTCCAGCTTGTCGACGATGCCATCGATTACGATTCGGAAAGCACCGAAATGGGCAAGGGCAAGGGCGATGATTTCCGCGATGGCAAGATGACGCTGCCGGTTATCCTGGCCTATGCGCGGGGCAGCGAGGCCGAACGCGGTTTCTGGCGTAACGCGATCGCCGGGTTTACGGCCAGCGATGCCGATTTGGCGCATGCCGTCGAACTGATCAATCGACATGGCGCGGTGGCGGACACGCGCGACCGCGCCCGCCATTTTGCGCAGCGCGCCATCGACGCCATTGCCCGCTTTCCGCGCGGCGATGCGCACGCGGCGATGGCCGAGGCTGCCGAGTTTGCGGTTTCGCGGCGGTACTGATCTCCCGTCTGTGCTGAGCTTGTCGAAGCATTGTCCTTCTTTCTCTCTGCGCAGAAAGAATGAAGGCAGCCCTTTGACAAGCTCAGGGTAGACGGGGGTCAGGCGCATGGCGTGAGCAGCGATCTGCCCATCCACGCGGTGCTGGCCGATGTACTGGCGGCGCTTCGCGAAACGGGCGCGGCGGTGCTGATCGCGCCGCCGGGCGCGGGCAAGACGACTGCGGTTGCGCCGGCCTTGCTGGACGAACCATGGTGTTCCGGCAACGTTATCCTGCTCAGCCCACGCCGGGTCGCCGCACGCGCCGCAGCCGAGCGTATGGCGGAAATGATCGGCGAAGCGCCGGGGGGAACCGTCGGCTATCTGACCCGGCTCGATAGCAAGCGATCGGCGCGTACCCGTATCCTGGTCATGACCGAGGCGATTTTCGTCGCGACGATCCTGGGCGATCCCGAATTGGCGGGCGTATCGGCGGTGCTGTTCGACGAGGCGCACGAGCGGCATCTCGATAGCGATCTCGGCCTCGCGCTGGCGATCGAAAGCCGGCAGGTGTTGCGCCCGGATCTGCGCCTGCTGGTGATGTCGGCGACGATCGATGGCGGGCGCTTCGCCGGATTACTCGGCGGCTCGCCCATTATCGAAAGCGAAGGCAAGGCGCACCCGCTCACCATCCGCTGGCTGGGCGCGCGCGCCGAATTGCGCGTCGAAGACACGATGGCGGCGGCGATCCACACCGCCTGGCGCGAGCAACAGGGCGATATCCTGGGCTTTCTGCCCGGCCTCGGCGAAATACAGCGCACCGCCGAAAGATTGGCGGCGCGTTTGCCCGACGCCTTGATCCTGCCACTCCACGGCCAATGCGAACCGGCGGAGCAGCGCGCCGCCATCCGCCGCGATCCCCAGGGACGCCGCCGGATCGTGCTGGCCACCGCGATTGCCGAAACTTCGCTGACGCTGGACGGGGTCAGCGTCGTGGTCGATGCCGGGCTGTCGCGTCACGCGGAATTCGACAAGGCGGCAGGGGTCACCCGCCTTGTCACTCATCGTGCCAGCCAGGCGGCGGCAGCCCAGCGCGCCGGGCGGGCGGCGCGGCAAGGGCCAGGGGTCGCCTACCGCTTGTGGGAAGAAGCAGCGCACGCCGGTCGCCCGGCATTTGCCGCGCCCGAAATGCTGACCGCCGATCTGGCCCCGCTGGCGCTGGTGCTGGCGCAATGGGGCGTGGGCGATACATCGGCGATGGCCTGGATCGATCCACCGCCTGCGCCCGGGATGGCCGCGGCGCAGGCCAAGCTCATGTCACTGGGCGCGCTGGACACCGAGCTTCGGATCACCCCGCATGGCCGCGCCATGGCGGTGTTGCCGATGGCCCCGGAACCCGCACATATGCTGTTGTATGCGGCCGCCAGAGGTGCGGGGGAGACGGCGGCGGCGCTGGCGCTGTTGTTGCAGGAGCGCGGGCTTGGCCAAAATGCAAAGGCCCGTGGCGAAGATTTGCTGGGGCGGCTGGATCGTTGGCGCAGCGAACGTGGCACCCGCGCCGAGGCATCGCGCCAGATGGCGCGGCGCTGGGCAAGCCGCGCGAGTGAACTGACCACGAGTTCGCCGCGCGACACCGAACCGCCCCCGGCGGGCATTTTGCTGGCCGAGGCATTTCCCGACAATCTGGCGCGCAAACGCAGTTCTGCTGGCGAGGAATGGCTGACGACCGGGGGCAGGGGGCTGCGCCTCGATGTCGCTTCTCCGCTGGCAGGGGCGGAATTTCTGGCGGTGGGCGAGGCGCAGGGCGATGCCAGGGGTGCGCGTATCACCGGCGCGATCGCCTTGACGACGGGCGAAGTGCAGCGCTGGCTGGCCCACCGGATCGAGCGTCGGTCCATCCTGCGCTGGCTGGATGGCGATCGCCGGGTCGAGGCGTTGCTGGAACAGCGGCTGGGCGCGATCGTGCTGGCGCGCGGGCCCGACCCCGCGCCCGATCAGGGGGCAATCACCGCGCTGATCTGCGCCAAACTGCGCGAACTGGGCCTTGATGTCCTGCCATGGACCGATGCCAGCCGGTCGCTGCTGCGCCGCGCACACTATGCTGGGGTGGCGGAGTTGTCGGATGCGGCGTTGCGCGATGCGCTGGAAGAATGGCTGGCGCCGCTGGCAGGCAGACGAGTGGATGCGATCGATCCCGCCGCGCTGCATCAGGCGCTGGTGGACAGGCTGGGGTATAGTGGCCGCCAGCAGCTCGATCAGCTTGCCCCCGCCAGTTTCACCAGTCCCGCCGGGTCGCATCATGCCATCGACTATGACGATCCCGGCGGGCCGAGTGTGGAGGTGCGAGTGCAGGCGCTGTTCGGCCTCGATAGCCATCCCGGTTTTGGCCAGCCCGCACAGCCGTTGCTGCTGAAACTGACCTCGCCCGCTGGCAGCCCGATCCAGACCACCCGCGACTTACCGGCGTTCTGGCGCGGCAGTTGGCGCGACGTGCAACGCGACATGAAAGGCCGCTATCCCCGCCACCGCTGGCCCGACGAACCATGGCGCGAAGGCCCCAGCCTGAAAACGCGGAATGCCTTCGAAGGGCGACCGAGAAAGTAATACCACATCGAGATGTGGTATAATCCTCAATCCTGTATTCTGCGTCGTCGCCGGCCCCACCGCCACAAGAGCGCGGTGCGAGCGTTGAGGTAATTAAACAGGAACATGGCCAGCGTCGCTAGCGGGGCAGCGATCCACATCGGCAATCGCAGCCAGCTTACGCACAGCGCGAGCAACGCCAGGCTCAGCGGTATGCCAACCGCGACGCCGCCCATGAACTGGACATAGCTGACCCTGTTGGGTGCCACGCGGAAGGTGACGTGGCTGTGCAGGGCAAAGGCGATGCTGCCGCCTATAACCCAGGTCAGCATGACCAGCGCGGGATAGGCGATCCCCAACCGGTCTCCGCCGATCAGCACGACATTGTTGATCACCGCCACGACGCCGCCAACCGCGATATAGCGCACCGGCTCATGCGCGGCGGTACGGTTTGCGAAGGCCCGGATCATCTCGCCACCACGCGAAACCCGTAATTGTTGCGCCATGGCCGGACCCAGCATTCATCGACAATACGACCTTCACCGAACACGCTGGCGATCAGGACGCTGGCCTCGTCACGGGTCAGATAAGCGATGCGGTCACCGGTCAGCCAACGGTCGGCGGCCCAGGCGGCGTAGTAGACGGGTGCCCGGTTGCGGTGCCAATCCTTGAACGCCAAAGTACCCCCCGGCGCCAGCAATGCCCGTGCCGAGCGGAGCAAGGATTCGCGGGCCGCCAGCGGCACGTGGTGCAGCACATCCGACAGGATGATCAAATCGTAAGCCCCCGGCTGTTCCTGGGCTAGTTCCTCGGCAAAGGCGATGCGGAAATTCACCCGGCCCGGCGGTCCGGCGTAAAGCCGCCCAATATTGTCGGCAATGTCGATGGCGTCGATCTGCGCCTCGGGCCACAGCGCGACCAGGCGGTCGGTACTATAACCCTCGCCGCACCCGATTTCCAGAATGCGTCGGGCGTCGGGCGCCCAGCTTTGACAAATCTGCGTCCATTCGTCGATGTTGATGAACATCGCGCGCCACAATTCCGAAATTTGGCGTTCGTATGGCCCAAACGCCCGGCGGATAGTGGCGCCGATGCTCATGCGCCCAGCGCTCCCGACAGGCGCAACGCGAGTCGCGGACGTAACCGATCGACCAAGCGCGCTTCCTTCAGAAATCGCGCCACTCCCGCCGGTCCCAATTTCAGCAACTGCCATAACGCCTTGGCCAAGCCGCCGGGATGGCCGTTCGAAGCCGCGGCCAGCGCGCAGTTCATCGCGATACCGGCGCGGGCCCTGGCCTCGATGCCGCGCGGCAGCGGCGACAGCGAGGGCAAGTGGCGCTCCAGCACCAACTCGTGCTGGCGGCGGAAGGCAGCGCCGTCGCGGCTGCCGGTGATGGTCAGCGATCCCCCATGCACCCGAAAAGCCGTTGTCGCGGCCCGCCGCACGAAGACATCGCCAAGCTGGCCAAGTTTGAGATAGAGATCCCAATCCGCTGTGTACCACAGCGCGTCATCCAGACCGCCGCTCGCCTGCCACGCCTTGCGGGCAAAAACCGGGCTGGGGATGGCGATACTGTTCTGCACCAGCAGCGTCTGGGCAAAGTCGCGCCCGGCGTGGTGGCCTGGGGCGAACGGCAACCCCCAGCGGCCCAGTGTCTGACCAGCCTCGCCAATAAAACGCGATGGGGCAATCGCCATCACCGCATCAGGGGCATCGGTAATGGCATCGCGCAGCGCCGCAAGGTGCCCCGGCAGCCACAGATCGTCCTGGTGCAGCATGACGACATGGGCGGCCCGCGCCTCCATAACGCCGACATTGGTCTTGGCGGTCCACGCGGTCATCTGGGGCAAATCGCGCCAGATTATCTCTAGCTGGCCGGCGAAACGATCCGCTACCGCCCGCGCCACGCCGCCATCCTGCGCCGAATTATACAGCCGCAATTCGACGCCGCCGGGTTCAGCTTGCCCGGCCACCTCGGCGGAAACGCTGTTCAGAGTCGCGGCAAGATAGCGCGCGCCGTGGTGCACTGGCATGATAACACTCAGCCAGGGTGTCACGGCGGCCCCGGATCGATCGTCTGTATGTCGTGGAAAAACCGCGCTTCGTGGCCGCCGATGATCGCCATCAAAAAGCCGCCGAGCGCGTTCTGCATGCCCAGGGTGATAGCCAGCGTCCCGAGTGCCGGTGGCAGCAGCGATGGCGCCTGCTGAAAGTGGCGATTTGCCCAGCCGTAAGCGACCGCAACCAGGATGGCCGCGCCCAGCGCCAGCAGCGCCAGGCCAGCCATCAGCATGGTTTCCAGGCTGGCAAAACGCGCCGCGATGCGGGTGGTGCGTGATGGCTGGCGATAGCCCGCGCGAATGGAATACAAATGCCCGGCCAGGGCCATCAGCAGTCCCAGATGCCCCAACGCCACCAGCGTCGAGCCCAGCAACGTCCAGTAGGCGCCGATTTGCGGAAAAGAATTCGGGGACAGGAATTCAACGAGCGCGCCCATAAGCAGCGCCGCGCCCAGCAATATCGCCAACAGCGCGGGCATGCCGAACACCCAGGTCGGGCTGAGCATCAACAAATACCGCAGATGCCGCCAGCCGTCGCGCCAGGGGCGCAGATGCGGGGCGCGGTCGCGCAGGTCGGGCGACAAGGTGGCGGGGGCCTGATCGATGCGCATGTCGCGCAGGCTGGCCTTGATCACCATTTCGCTGGCGAATTCCATCCCCGACGAGGTCAGGTTGCAATCCAGAAACGCCTGCTTGCGGATCGCCCTGATCCCGCAATGGGCGTCGTCGATGCCCGAACCGAAAAACAGGTTCAGCATGCCCGTCAGCGCGGGATTGCCGATATAGCGGTTTTTCCAGGGCATCGCGCCATCGGCGATGCCGCCCTGAAAGCGTGAACCCATGCACAGATCGGCGCCGTCCACCAATCGCCCGATCATGGCGACCCCATCGCAAAAATCATAGCTGCCATCGGCGTCGCCCATCAGCAGATAACGCCCGGCCGCCGCCGTACAGCCGCCGATCAATGCCGCGCCATAGCCGCGCCGCGCCACCGGGGCGACCCGCGCGCCCAGACTGGTCGCCAGCGCCTGACTGCCATCGGTCGAGCCGTTGTCGGCGATCACCACTTCGCCAGTCAGGCCATAGCGCGCCTCGATCTGGGCCAGCGCCGCCCGGGCATTGGCGATGCAATGCGGCAGGCTGTCGATCTCGTTCAGGCATGGCATGATCACCGAGACGTCGGGGGCGGTGGGAACGGCCGCACCCGCGCCGGGTCCGCCATCGCGCGCCGCCGCCACGAGTGTCGCCTGTTGTCCGCTCACGATATTTGTTTCGGTTCAGCCATGCGGCCCCTATCCCTCACGACACCCCGTTGCACAAGAGCCCTTTGGCTGAGGGGACAAGGCGATCGCATCTGGCGGCTGCTCCTTCTTCTCCCCTCCCGCTTGCGGGAGGGGCTGGGGGTGGGCATCTTTCTTTGCGACGTTGGGAAATCGCCCCAGAGCCCGCGCATTTGCAGAAAAGAGCCCACCCCTAACCCCTCC
>JALYHR010000035.1 GCA_030776465.1 Pseudomonadota bacterium | reverse complement strand
CACCCCCTCCGTCTCGCTTCGCGAGCCACCTCCCCCAAAGGGGGAGGATTTTATGGCGCAGATTGACGGTGAACCACCCTAACTCAACCGATCGATATCCGCCTCGCTGAGCGACCCCGGCACGATGAACAGCGGGCAGGGCAGGGTTCCAGCGCCCGGCCCGGAAAAATGCGCGATCAATGGTCCCGGTCCGCCGTCCTTTGCCGCGCCCAATACCAGCGCGGCGACTTCGGGGTGTTCGTCGAGATAGGCGCGCACGACCTTGGTATCCTCGCCGCTGCGCACCGCGATCACCGGCATCTGGCCGCCTTCGGACAGGATATTACCTGCCGCGCTGGTGACGACCACTTCGGCGCGGCTGCGCGCTTCCGCTTCGATGGTCGCCTGGACGCTGCCAAAGGCGACAAACGGCTGCGTCGGGACCAGCGCCAGCAAATGCACCGCGCCGTCGGTCTTGGCCGCGCGGCGTACGGCAAAGCGCATGGCCACCAGCGATTCGGCGGTTTCATCCATGATGACCAGATAGACGCGCATCCCTTTGCCCCCGATAGCGCGCCTGGCGAGAGCGCTTGCCCTGAGCTGCATGGTATCGCTACAGGGCTGCTGTGCGCAAGCGTCTTGCCCCCAGGCCGCAATTTCGCCAGAGAGATGAACAATTCATTCCGGCCAGAGGATCAGCCTGCCCATGCCGATTTCGATCAAGATGCCCGCGCTTTCCCCCACGATGGAGGTGGGAAAGGTGGCCAAATGGCTGGTCAAGGTCGGCGACAAGGTGGCGTCCGGCGACATCATGGCCGAGATCGAGACCGACAAGGCGACCATGGAATTCGAAGCGGTGGACGAGGGGACGATTACCTCGCTCGACGTCGCGGCCGGCGATGATGACGTCAAGGTGGGCACGGTGATCGCCACCCTGGCGGGCGACGACGAAGAAGCCGCGCCTGCCCCAAAAGCCGCGCCCGCCACAGCGGAAACGCCCGCCAATACGGAAACGCCCGCCCAGCCTGCGGCCAAAGCGCCTGAAACGCCTGCTCCGGCAGCCAAGCCTGCGGCGGCGGCCCCGCAACCCGCGAGCAAAGGCGAGCGCGTGATCGCTTCGCCATTGGCCAAGCGCCTGGCTACGGCGAAAGGCGTGGATTTGGCGGTACTGAAGGGGTCCGGGCCAGGCGGGCGCATTATTCGGGCCGATATCGACAGCGCCGAGCCGGGCAAACCCGCCGCGCCGCAGGCACTGGTGGCCGGGACCGCAGCGACTCCTGCCGCACCAGCCCCGGCTTCGCAAAAGCTGACCGATGCGATTCCGGATTTTGGCATACCGTTTGCGGATCAGAAACTGTCCAACATGCGCAAGGTGATCGCGCGGCGGCTGACCGAATCGAAGCAGACGGTGCCGCATATCTACCTCACCGTGGATATCTGCCTCGATGCGCTGCTGAAATTGCGCGGCGAACTCAACGAGGCGCTGGCGCCTCGCGCCATCAAGCTGTCGGTCAACGATCTGTTGATCAAGGCGCTGGGCGTCGCGCTGGTGGCGGTGCCAAAGTGCAACGTCGCCTTTGCCGGCGATGTCATGCGGCAATATGCGCGCGCCGATATTTCAGTGGCGGTCAGCATCCCGGGCGGGTTGATCACGCCGATCATCACCGATGCCGGGGGCAAGGGTCTGGCGCAGATTTCCACCGATATGGCCGCGCTCGCCACCAAGGCCAAGGAAGGCAAGTTGCAGCCGTCCGAATATCAGGGCGGCACCGCCAGCCTGTCCAACATGGGGATGATGGGGATCAAGCAGTTCGAGGCGGTGATCAACCCCCCGCAAGGCATGATCATGGCGATCGGCGCAGGCGAAAAGCGACCCTGGGTGATGCCCGATGGTTCGCTGGGTGTGGCGATGGCGATGTCCGCGACCGGCAGCTTCGACCACCGCGCCATCGACGGTGCCGATGGCGCGCAATTGATGAGCGCGTTTCGCGAACTGGTGGAAAAGCCGCTGGGCCTGCTGGTCTGATCGATAGTTTTAGCTGCGTGGGGCGCCGGGGCTGGCGCGGATCAATATTGGAGTTTTGCCGTGGCTGACAGCTATGATGTGATCGTTTTGGGGTCAGGCCCCGGCGGATATGTGGCCGCCATCCGCGCCAGCCAGTTGGGATTGAAGGTCGCCATCGTCGAGCGTGAATTATTGGGCGGGATTTGCCTCAACTGGGGCTGCATCCCGACCAAGGCGCTGTTGCGATCAGCCGAAGTGTTGCACCAGATGAAGAATGCCAAGGCTTACGGGCTGGCGGCGGACAATATCACCGCCGACATTGGTGCGGTGGTCGCCCGCTCGCGCGGGGTCGCCAAACAGCTCAACCAGGGCGTCACTCACCTGATGAAGAAGAACAAGGTGACGGTGCACATGGGGCAGGGCAGGCTGACTGCAGGCCCTGGCGGAGGTTTGGGCAAACTGGAAGTGACTGCGGCCAACGGCAAGATCGAAGAGATCACCGCCAAGCACATCATCATCGCGACCGGCGCCCGCGCCCGCGAATTGCCCAACACCAAGTCCGATGGCAAACGCATCTGGACCTACCGCCACGCCATGACGCCCACCGAAATGCCGACCAAGTTGCTGGTCATCGGTTCGGGCGCTATCGGGATCGAGTTCGCCAGCTTTTACAATGACATGGGCGCCGAAGTTACGGTGGTGGAGATGCTTGACCGCGTCGTCCCGGTCGAGGACGCCGATGTCTCGACGTTTCTGGAAAAGGCGCTTAAGAAACAGAAGCTTACCATCCATACCTCGACCAATGTCACGATCAACGAGGTCGGTGCGGACAGCGTCAAGGTCACTTTCAAAGGCAAGGATGGCAAGGAGACGCCGGGCGAATTCAGCCATGTCATCGTCGCCATCGGCATCGTCCCCAATCTGGAAAACATCGGGCTGGAAGATTTGAAGATCGAGCTCGACAAGCGCTTTCACGTCAAGGTCGACCCCTATGGCCGCACCAATGTTGCCGGCGTCTGGGCGATCGGCGATTGCGTTGAAGGGCCTTGGCTGGCGCACAAGGCCAGTCACGAAGGCGTGACCGCAGCCGAGGCGATTGCGCAGGAACTGGGCAATGCCGAAGTTCACCCGCATCCGCTGGATCGCGGCAATATCCCCGGCTGCACCTATTGCCATCCGCAAATCGCCAGCGTCGGGCTGACCGAAACCAAGGCCAAAGAAGCCGGTTATGAGCTGAAAGTCGGCAATTTCCCCTTTATCGGCAACGGCAAGGCCATCGCGCTGGGCGAACCCGAAGGCTTCATCAAGACCGTGTTCGATGCCAAAACCGGCGAATTACTGGGCGCGCATATGATCGGTGCCGAAGTCACCGAACTGATCCAGGGCTATGTCATCGGCAAGACGCTGGAAACCACCGAAGCCGAACTGATCCAGAGCGTATTCCCGCATCCGACATTGTCGGAAATGATGCATGAATCGGTGCTGGCGGCTTATGGCCGGGTCATCCATATGTGATTCCATTGGGAGGGGTCATGCTAAGCCGTCCCATTCAAATAGAATAAATTGATAATATATATTATGTTAAATTATGGTCGAGAAAGGCGACTTCACGGCCACCATGTCGCAATGAACGCTACGGCGACAATCAGGCATAGCCACGCCAGCGCCATCACCGCCTTGGTCCGGAATGACAACCCCTTCGCTTGCACCGCGCGGCTGGCCAGAATCAGCGCCATGGTTGCGCCCAGGGCTACCCCCAGCGAATCGAATTGGTTCACGCGATGAGTTCCAACCCGTCGAAGCCGACCATGACATGGCTGGGCAATTCCTCGGTGACACGCGCGTAATCCATGCTTTTGTCGAGATGGGTCAGCACCGCGCGCTTCACCCGCGCGGCTTCGACCAATTCCAGCGCCATGGCCAGATGCGCGTGCGTCGGATGCGGTTCATGCCTCAGGCAGTCCACCACCAGGATGTCGGAACCGCTGAACAGATCGACCATATCCTTGGTTATCGCGCTGAAGTCTACTGCATATGATATTGTTTTTCCATCATTTTCAAAACGATAGCCGGTGCTGTTGACGGGGCCATGCGGCATTTGACAACTGCCTACGCCAAAGCCCTGGCACATCCGCAAGCGGTCCAGCGATTCCAGCGCAACGATGGTGGGATAACCGAATTGCCCGGCAAAAACATAACCGAAACGCTGGCGCAGACGTCGCACGGTTTCATCGGCGGCATAGCCGGGCAATGATCCGCCGCGCCCGTAACGCAGCGGTCGCAGATCGTCGATGCCGTGGCAATGATCGGCGTGATCATGTGTCCAGAACACGGCGTCGATGCGATGGATGTCGGTGGCCAGCAGTTGCGCGCGCAAATCGGTGGAGGTATCGATCAGCAAGCGTTGACCAGCATCACTTTCGACGATGATTGAAGTGCGGCTGCGGCGATTGCGCGGCTCGGCAGGATCGCATTCACCCCAATCGGCGCCATCTACCCCGCCGACGCGCGGCACGCCGGTCGAGGTGCCGCTGCCCAGCATGATCAGTTTCAAGGCTTAATTGCCTTGGTGAATAGCCGAAAGAAATTGCGCGTGGTGGTTTCTGCCAAGGCCGCCGGATCGACGCCGCGCAAGGCGGCCACGCAACGCGCGGTATCGGCGGTAAAGGCCGGTTCGCAAATCCGGCCGCGATGCGGGACCGGCGCCAGGAACGGTGCGTCGGTTTCCACCAGCAGCCGGTCATCAGGTAGTTCACGAGCAATGGCCTGCAAGTCCTTGGCATTCTTGAATGTTATAATACCAGACAACGATATAGTCAGGCCCAGTTCGAGCATTTTTCGGGCAAAGTCGGCTGATGCCGTAAAGCAATGGATCAGCGCCGGAAACGCACCCTGCGCCATTTCATCGGCGATAATCGCCGCCGTATCGCCCTCTGCATCGCGGGTATGGATAATCAGCGGCAGGCCAGTCTGGCGCGCCACCGCGATGTGACTGCGAAACAGCGCCTGCTGGGTGGCGCGCTCGGATTTGTCGTAATAATAATCCAGACCGGTTTCGCCGATCGCAATGACGCGAGGATGTTCGGTCGCCGCCAGTAACACCCCCTCACCCAAATCGGCATGGCCATCGGCCTCATGCGGATGGATACCAACGCTGGCCCAGACATCCGGTTCGCGAACTGCGGTGGCGATGACGTCCGACCATTCGCTCTGCCGCGTCGAAATGTTCAGGAACCCGGCAATTCCCGCTGCCCGCGCTCTGTCCAGAACCGCGCTTTGGTCTTCGACCAGGCCTTTGTAATTGAGATGGCAGTGCGAATCGATCAGCATGATCCGGGCTCAATGCTCGATCATCGCGGGCAGTTCCAATCGCGGAAACACGCCCATGGGCTGGCTCAGCCTGAAGCCGGTTGCGCAGTGCCGCGTATACCAGCCAGTGTCGACTAGTGCAGCCTGATCGCGTTCGCCAGGCGGAATACCCATCTGATCGAGCAATCGGTCCGCCGAGCCGGGAATGACTGGTCGGATCGCAATCGCCAGATCGCGAATGCACTGAAACAGCACCGCCAGCACCGTTTCCATCCGCGCCACCTCACCCTGTTTCTTCAACGCCCATGGGGCTTGCTCGTCGACATATTGATTGCAGGCAAAAACGTGGCTCATCCAGGTTTCGATGGCGACGGAAAAGTTCAGTGCCGCCATATCGCCAGGAACACTGCCGACCACGGCCTTTTTGAGCGCGTCCTTCAATCCGAGATCGCCGTCCGTCAGTTCACCTTCTACGGCTAGTCTGCCATCCAGGTTCCTGAAAAACTGCGAGAGAACGCGTTGGGCCAGATTGCCAAAGCTGTTTGCCAATTCGGCGTTGCAGCGCGTCACGATGGCTTCGGCGGAATAGCTGCCGTCCGCCCCGAAACTGACATCGCGCATCAAAAAATAACGCAGGCTGTCCACGCCGAAGCGCGCCACCAATTCCAGTGGATCGACGACGTTGCCCAGCGATTTCGACATCTTTTCGCCGCGATGGAGCAAAAATCCGTGGCCGAACACGCATTTCGGCAGCGGCAGGCCCGCGCTCATCAGGAATGCCGGCCAATAGACCGCGTGAAAGCGGACGATATCCTTGCCGATCAAATGCAGATCGGCGGGCCACCACTTTGCCATTTCCCCGGTCGGCTCCGGAAAACCAAGCCCGGTCAGATAGTTGGTCAAGGCATCGACCCAGACATACATGACATGATTGTCGCTACATCCCTCCGTCACCGGAACCTTGACCCCCCAGTCAAAGCTGGTGCGCGACACCGATAGATCTCTCAACCCGCCTTCGATGAAGCGCAGGACTTCGTTGCGACGGCTTTCGGGCTGTAAAAATTCGGGGTTTTCGCGAAACAATGCCAGCAAGGGTTCCTGATAGCGTGACAAGCGGAAAAACCAGCTTTCCTCGACGGTCCATTCCACCGCCGTGCCTTGCGGGGACAATTTGCGGCCCCCTTCCCCTTCGACCAGTTCTCCAGCCTCATAATAGGCCTCGTCACGGACCGAATACCAGCCTTCGTAGCGATCGAGGTAGAGGTCGCCATTGGCGGCCATCCGCCGCCATAATTCCTGGCTGGCGGCATGATGGCCGGGCGCGGTGGTCCTTTGAAATACATCATAACTGATCTGTAGAATGTCGCACATCTCTATGAAATATTGAGTCATTTCATCAGAAAGCATCTTTGGCGTGACGCCCAGTTCGCGCGCCTTTTGCGCCATTTTCAGGCCATGTTCGTCGGTCCCGGTCTGAAACCGGACGTCGCGGCCCTGCTGCCGCTGAAACCGCGCGATGACGTCGGCGGCAATCGCTTCATAGGCGTGGCCGATATGCGGTTTGCCGTTGGGATAAGCGATGGCCGTGGTAATATAATAGGGTTCGGCCATGCGGCGCGCGGGCTTTCTGCAATAAAGAGGCTAGACCACCTCTCTAGGCACCGAGGCCAAGGCCAGCAACCCGCCAATTTCCGTGGCGAGCAGGCCCGGCTCGAAGTTGTATATGGGCGCCTGGCTCGCCAACCGCACCAGCGCGGCATGCGCGTCGATCATGCGGCTTTGTTGCGGCGGGCTGGCCTGCGCCAGTTCGCGCGCGATCACCGCCCGCGCCAGATCGAGCACCGCCGCCACCCGCGAGCGCCCCGGCCGACTGCCCAGCGCTTCGGCCAGACCGCCGCGCAAGCTGAGATTGCCATCGCCGTCACGCAGGATCCTCTGCATCAAATCATAGATAACCCCCAGGTCTTCCGAGATGAAACCCAGCGCCATGCCCGGTGAACCCTGCGCGGCCACAATCGCCGCCGCGCGAGTGGCATGGTCCGCGTGAGCTTCGCGCGCCAGGATCGTCGCAATTTCACCATCGGTCAGCGGCGTGAAGCGCAGCACCCGGCAGCGCGAGCGGATGGTCGGTGGCAACCGCCCCGGACGATGCGTCACCAGCAGGAAAAATGTGCCGACTGGCGGTTCTTCCAGGCTTTTCAGCAAGGCATTGAAGGCTGGCTTTTCCAGTTCGTCAGCCGAATCGACGATGATCGCGCGTCGGTTGCCCAGCGTTGGCCGCGTGGTCAGCCGCTGCTGCATCCGGCGTACCTGGTCGATGGCGATATTGCGCTTGGTCTGGTACGGCTTGCCCTCGGCGCGCTTGTCCTCGTCGGCTTCGGTGGCGGGCAGCGGGTCGAGCAGGTGGATATCGGGATGCCGGTCCCACTCTGGCTGATGTACGCCCTGCTGCCTCACCAGTTCAGCCGCAGCCGCGCGGGCAAACTGGCCCTTGCCGACGCCTTGCGGCCCCGCCAGGATCCAGGCGTGATGCATCCGGGCCGATACCAACGCGCCGCGCCATTCGTGCCATGCCGCATCATGCCCCGACAATTCCTGCGGATTTATGCTCACGCCGCCCCCGCCAGCAACGGCGCCACGGCGGCCATGATCTGGTCATGCACAGCCTCGGCGCTGCCATTGCTGTCGATCCGGGCAAATCGTGCGGGTTCTTCGGCGGCAAAATGGGCAAAGGCTGCGGCAACTCGCGCGTGATAGGCGGCATCGCGCCCGGCGATCCGGTCCGCAAAATCACCGTCGCGCCGGGCGATCCGCGTGGCCGCAACTTCGGGCGACACCTCGATCAGCAGCGTCAGGTCGGGCAGCAGGCCTTCGCACCCGATCGCGTGCAGCTCGCGAATATCGTCATCGGTCAGCCCACCCCCGGCCCCTTGATAGGCGCGGCTGGAATCGAGGAAACGGTCGCAGATCACCCATTTACCCAAGGCCAATGCGGGACGGATCAGCCGGGCAACATGATCGGCGCGGGCGGCGGCGAACAGCAGCGCCTCGGCCCGCATCGGCCAGCCATCGCCGTCCAGCCCCAACAGCAACCCGCGAATTGCCTCCGCGCCACTGGTGCCGCCCGGTTCACGAGTCAGCACGACCTGCGCGCCGGTTGCGCGCAGCGCCTCGGCCAGCATCGCCGCCTGGGTCGATTTACCCGCGCCCTCGCCTCCTTCCAGTGCGATAAACCTGCCGTTTTTTTGGTGGTTCACTGGAATAGGCTCGCCAATCCCGAGCGCAAGCGGTCGATCGCGGTGGCGCGGGCGACGCTGTTGGTTGCCACCAGCGGCACGTACGATGCCGGATCGCTGCCGGTGCGGATTTCCAGCTCGGCAATCTGTGCGCCCTTGGCGATCGGGGCGACCAGCGGGCCTTCATATTTCACATGCAGGCTGATCGGCGCCGATGACCCTTTCGGCAGGGTCGCGAAATAGGCGCGCGGGGCGGCCAGTCCGACCGATGTTTGCGCACCCTGCTGGACATCGGCAGTGCCCACCTGCGCGCCTGCGCTGAACAGCGGATAGGAATCGAAGGCATCGAAACCCCACTCCAGCAAGGCGCGCGCGGCGCGGGCGCGTTCCGGCGCGGTGGGCACGGCGGCCAGCACCATCACCAGCCGCCGCCCGCCGCGTTCTGCCGATCCGAGGAAGGTGTAATGCGCCTCGTCGGTAAAGCCGGTCTTGATGCCATCGGCGCCGGGCACGATACCCAGCGTCGGATCGTGATTTGCCTGGGTTATATTGTTCCACCGCAAGGTCTTATGGCCGACATAGCGGTGATAATATGCTGGAAAGCGTGTCAGCATGGCATCGGCCAGCCGCGCCAGATCATGCGCGGTGTAATAGGTGTTGCCGTTGTCCATCCAGCCGTTGGGGGTGCCGAAATGGCTATCCTTCATGCCCAGCCTGCGTGCTTCGGCGTTCATCAGCGCGACCCAGCCGTCGATGCTGCCCGCCGCGCCTTCGGCCAGCACGATGCAACCGTCATTGGCGGACACGGTGGTGATTCCCATCAGCAGATCGTCGACGCTGACCTGGCTGGCGCGGGCCAGGAACATGCGCGAACCCTTGGCGTGCCAGGCGTTCCAGGCGTCGTCGCTGACCTTCATCATCTGGTCGGGTTTCAGCTTGCCCTGCGACAGCAAATCGAACGCGGTGTAAGCAGTCATCACCTTGGTCACCGATGCGGGCAGAAAGCGGCGATCGGGATCACGTGCGTATAACGTCCGGCCCGAACTCAGGTCGACCAGCAAGGCAACCGGCGCGGCCTCCGCCTCATGCGGGGGCTGGGCAGGGTCGCTGGCGGCCAGCGCGAGCACGGCGTGACGCGGCACTAGCGGGGCCGACACAATAGTTTGCGGCGTTGGGCTTTGCGGCGGGGGCGCCTGCGCGACCGACGCGGCCACCGCAACGCTGGCCAGCATCCCCACCACTGCGGCTGTCAACAAGGCGTGCTTCAATTTCGATCCCAATTTTGAACCCCGCCGCGCTGCATCGCGCGCACGAACAATCGGTTTGGATCAATCGGCGCGCTGGATTCGCAGCGCTATAGCCCGCTGGCCATGGCTTCGCCAGAGCCGCAGAAATCCATCACCGGGCGATCTCGTCCGCCAGCAAACCGACACTGAGCGCGTAATAGTTCGAGCAATTATATTCCAGGATCACCCGGTAATTGCCGGTCAACAGGAATGCAGTTTTACCTGGCCCATCGGGTTCGATCAGGCTGGCCAGCACATTATCACCGATGCTGCGTTGGGGGATGACCCCCAGCCCCCGCCATTCGCGTATGGTCAGCCATCGCGACTGGCGCGAATGAACGCGGGCGCAGGTCGGCGCGGTCAGGCTGCCGGTCAGCCCGGCGCGGTTCAGGCCGCTCGGCACAGAGGCGCTGACCCCCCAGGGAATACCCGGCCGCCACCCGGCGTCGCGAAAATAATTGGCGATCGAGGCCATGGTATCGGCTTTGCTGTTCCAGATATCGCGGTAGCCGTCGCCGTCGCCGTCCTGCGCCAGCCGCAAATAAACGGATGGCAGGAATTGCGGATTGCCAAAGGCCCCGGCCCAACTGCCCTTCATTTGCCAGCGTGGCACCCCGGCATCGGCCATTTTCATCAGGTCGATGAATTCGCGCGCAAACAGCTCGCGCCGCCGCCCGTCATAAGCCAGCGTCGCCAGCGAGCGGGCAAGGTCGAAATTGCCGGTATAATGCCCGAAATTGGTCTCATTGCCCCAGATCGACAGGATGATCGAGGCCGGCACGCCATAGGCGCGCTCGATCCGGGGCGCAAAACCGGCCACCTCGCCATACATCGCCCGGCCAGCAGCAATGCGCGCCGCATCGACATGCGCGCGGCGGTATGGCGCGAAATCGGGGGGCCGCGCATTGGGATTCATCTCCGGCTGGGCGCGGTCGAGTGCGATCACCGCCGGGTTAGGCGTCAGCCCGGCGATCATGGCCTGGACCGTCGCCGCCCGCACCCCCTCGGCACGGGCACGCGCGCCCAGTACCTGAAGATAGGCCTGAAACCCGGCGTTGTCGGTCTCCCCATAGCCATCCTGGGCCAGCACCCGTGGCTGCGGGACCAGGGCCATCACCGAAAGCACAAACGGTGCGATCAAACCTCTCGACAAGCGCGCGACATCCATTCGCCCTTATCGCACAGCGCACATGAACATGAAATGTCGGCGAGCGCACGCGCGCGCGAAATTCGCAGGCAGGACAGCTTGCGCAATCACCCCCACGCCGCTAGCCGATATCCGCCAACAGCCCGCATGTCAGCAGCATCGGCGCAACCGGCATGGAAGAGTGTCCGAGTGGTTTAAGGAACTGGTCTTGAAAACCAGCGACGGGGAAACCTGTCCGTGGGTTCGAATCCCACCTCTTCCGCCAGTAAGGCGATGATGCGTAAATGACTTGGTCGTGCCTTTCTGCCGCCACGACAGCTTCCGTGAGCGACGACTGGCACGCTGAAAGACCGACGTGGGCGCGCTTTCCGAACTGATTTCGACTGAAATTGGCCGTTTGCGTTCCGGCAGTTTCGGCAGCCGATCCTGGTAAAACTACCGTTCGCCCGCCCTCGATGCGCACCGAGCAATGCCTGGCTCAGGCCGCGTCGCGAACACCTCTAATCTCTTCAGCAGGTCAGCTATTTCTTCCTCGGCCACAGCGCTCGAGAACATATATCCTTGCAGTTCGTCGCAACCTGCTTTGCACAGGAACGTGTGTTGATCGAGCGTCTCTACGCCCTCGGCGGTTACCCTCAATCCCATCTCATGACCCAGGGTGATGATCGACGTGACAACTGCGGCTGACTCGCTGCTCTGACCTATGTTCTGGGTAAACGACCGATCGATCTTAACCTTGTCGATCTGGAACTTCATCAGATAACTGAAGCTCGA